>CANPZK010000173.1 GCA_947588875.1 uncultured Clostridia bacterium | reverse complement strand
GGAAATATTTTGCACTTTCCCGGCCCCTTTATACATAACCGCCGATTTTCTGAGAATGTTAATCAGGAAAGAGGTGCGATATGGGACTATTTGACTTCAAGGGCAAAACAAAGCCCGAGGAAAAAATCAAAGCCGAGTGCGAACCGCCGCTGTACGCCCGGCTTGAAAAAAACATTTCTTATATGCGGCAAAGGTTCGGCGGAAGCGCCGACTTCACGGTGAGAAAAATCATACTGAGCGACAACACGGAGTCCGCCGTAATAACAATGGAGGGAATGTCAAACAAGGAAACGATAGCCCTCTCGATAACGAACCCGCTGATGGAGTTCGACTTTTCCTGCGCGGACGAGCCGAAAATCGAGCTGATTGAAAAAAAGGTGCTGTCCGCCTCCGAGATAGTCAGGGTGACGGACTTTGCGCAGGCGTTCTCGTTTATTATGTCCGGCTTCGCGCTGATTCTTGCGGACGGCTGCGATACGGCGCTCGCCATCGGGGTCCAGGGCTTCAGCTTCCGCAGCATAAGCGAGAGCGAAACCGACGTTGTACAGCGCGGCTCGCGCGAGGGCTTCTCGGAGCCGCTGAGGATAAATATGACCCTCGTCAGGCGCAGGCTGAAAACGCCCGATCTGCGCTTTGAAACGATGCAGATAGGCACGGAAACAAAGACCGATATCGCCATATGCTACCTCGCCTCGGCAGTGTCAAAGGGAATACTCGGCGAGCTGAAAAAGCGGCTGGAGGCGATACCGCTTAAAAACATTCTCGCGGCGGGATATATAGTGCCGTTCCTCGAGCGCAAGGGCGATTTATCGCTTTTTTCGGGCGTGGGCGTTACCGAGCGCCCCGACACGGTCTGCGGCAAAATAAGCGAGGGCAGGATAGCGATATTGATCGACGGCACGCCGAGCGTGCTGATAGTGCCATACCTTTTCGTCGAAAACTTCCAGACCCTCGACGACTACTCGAACAGAGCCTACTTTGCGACGCTCACGCGGCTTTTAAAATACGCAGCCTTCTTCGTGGCGGTATTCACCCCGGGAGCCTACGTCGCGATTGCCGGATATAACCCCGAGCTTTTCCCGCAGGGAATACTCAACAAGGTCGCCGCCTCGGTCGCGCAGACCCCGTTCTCGGTTTTCACCGAGGTGCTCATCATACATTTTATTTACGAGATAATGCGCGAGGCGGGATTAAGACTGCCGAGGCCGCTCGGTCACGCGGTGAGCATAGTCGGCGCGCTCGTCCTCGGCGACACGGCGGTGAACTCCGGACTAATCGGCGCGCCTACGCTTATGGTCGTGGCTCTGACGGCCATATCCTCATACGTCATACCCGACCTCTACCCCGCCGTCGCGGTGCTCAGGCTCGGCTTTATAGTCGCGGGCGGCTTCGGCGGACTCTGGGGCATAACACTGCTGTTTTGCGCCGTGCTCGTCAATATGTGCGCCAAGAAGAGCTTCGGCGTGCCGTATATGTCGCCGCTGTCGCCGTTTTCGTTCTTCGGTATGCGCGACGCCTTGATACGCGCCGGTTGGCGCACTCTCGCAAAAAAACAAAACCTCGTTCAGCACCAGAGGGGCAGCGAGGATTTTGACGATACGGAGGGATATTTTGACAAGGACAAATAAAATTTCGGCTCCCCAGCTCTTCTGCCTTTTGCTTTTGAGCCGCGGCGTTTTGAGCGTCGCCTACGGGGTATTTTCTCCCTCGGCAAATATACAGAGCGTCGCCCTCGCCTCGGGCGCGGCGGCGATAATATCTCTGCTCATGTCCATACCCGTGCTGTGGCTCGGCGCGGACGGCAGGAACGCCCTGCGCGACGGTATGGGCAGGGTAATCTCCGGCTTCTACGCTCTTTACTTTTTTTACGTAATCTGCGTCACTTTGACAATGTTCACCGTTTTGCGCGCGGAAACCTCGGGACTGCGCATCTCGATTTACGTCCTGCCGATATTCATTTTAATAACGGCTCTTTACGCCTGCTACAAGGGAATCGAGGGCATAGCGAGAACCGGCGCGCTGATTCTGTTCGCCGTGGTCGCCGCCTTCATTCTGCTCTGCCTTTCACTCATGCCGAAAAGCGATGTGCTCAACCTCTCCCCGCTCGGCTCGATAAAGACCTCCGAGATAATCAACGAAACGATTATAATGCTCGGCGAGCAGAATTGTATCCCCGCCGTCGTATTCCTATATCCTCACGTCAAGGGGCGCGTAAAGTCCTCGGTCGTGCTGTGGCTGCTCGTGCTCTTTTCGTGCATAGCGTCGCTCTCGGTATTCATCGCATCGGTGCTCGGCGACTACTCCGTTTCCCAGCCCTTCCCCGTCTACTCGTGGGCGAGGCTCTCGTCCTTCGGCGTGCTTCAAAGGCTCGACTCCCTCTTCCTCGCCATATGGACCGCCGGAGTTTTCGCTCGGCTCTCAATGCTCCTTTGGGTACTCATGACCGCCGTAAGGTATGCAATCGGAAAGAAAACCGCTAAAATCGCCCCCGCCTTGCTCGGAGCCGCCGCCCTCGCCGCCGCCATAAGCGCCTCCTTCGACAAAAATCTGCGCTCGCTCATATTAAACGGC
>CANPZK010000172.1 GCA_947588875.1 uncultured Clostridia bacterium | reverse complement strand
CCTTTCACAGGGAGTGCGGAACCGCCACCGTTCCTCTACGAGCTTATTTTAGCATATCTGTTCTCGCTTTGCAAGCACAATCCCCCGCAAAGCCAAGGCAGGGGCTTTCGCCCCTGCCTTTTTCTGCACATCGGCTTTTAGCCGAGTAACTATTCAGATTTTTATTTCGTGGAATTTGAACAAACTAAAATTTCAGCCTATTCGCTTTTTCGGTCGTGCGACCGATTTTGATTATAAATCAATTGTTTCGTTCGGCTTTGCGCCGATCAAATTTGTTTGATAAAATCGAAATCAAACATTCAAACATTCATGTTTGTGATTACGCCTCGTCCTCTTTGTTTCTTCTTGAACGAATGAAGAAGAACGCCGCGCCGCCTATCAGGGCAAGACCAACAATCGTAAAGATTATTGTGCCCATGCCGCCTGTGAGCGGGAGGTCTGGGGTTTTAGGATCCTCTATTTTCAGTACAGTAGCTGACTCACCCTTATATGTACCCTCGTCAACAGTAACTTCAACAGGGCTCCTAAGGAGTTCATAACCGGTCGGGGCTTTTGTTTCAACAAGATTATATTTGCCATATGCAAGACCCTGAACATAAATATTACCATTCTTATCAGCCGTAAGCGTATCGTTTCCACCATCAGGGTCTACGACATAATAACCGGTAGCATTCGTAAAGTCTCCTACATAAGTAAACTTGATATCTTCTGTTCCGCTAACAGCATCTTTTAAAGAAAGCTTAAATTCTGCATTGGCAAGTGCCTCTCCGCTAACCGCAGCGACTTTTTGAGCTTTAAAACCGCCAGTTGTAACATCTACGCTCTTCGATTCGATAGTTATTTCAGAACCGTTGTCAAATGTAACTTTAGTTTTGTTCGGAATGCCAGTATCAGCTTGTGCAGCAGTTGTAAGCTTGGCATTGAATTCAACATAAAGAATAATAGTTGATTCATCAAGCTCAACGGAGCTATCCGCAAATTGTGCAATAATGGCAGTCTTTAAGGATGCTAACTGCTCTTTATTCATGCTGATCGATAATGTTCCGTTATTATCGTCGTTAGGAGTCGGATATGTAATTGTTGCATTAGTTGCATTTGGTTCTTTACCAGTATAGAAGAATCCCATCAAAGATTTTGCATCATCGGGAGCTGCATTTGCGGCTACTGTAATATAGAGAGGTGCATCTTTAGTTGTGTCGAAAGCTGAATTTATAAATGCGAGTCTCTTGTCAAATGTATCGGATAAAGTTAAAGACTCATAATCATCAACATTTTCAGGAATTTTCAAATCAAGACGATATTTTATCGTGTCGCCAACGGCATAGTCAAAATCATCGGGATCGTCTGACGCACCATCTTCGCTGTCATTTTCATAGTGATCTTTATTCCAAACTTCCTTATCAGGTAAAGGAGCAATAGTGTTGTTGATTTTGTTTTCCGGTGCAACGCTGCCCGAGGCTGTTCCAAAACCGGAAGCTACGTCTATATAATTTCCTGCCGCAGTAATCTCGAATTCAGGATGATCGCCAATCTGTGTGTTTAATTCTGTAAGGCAGTCTACGTCTTTTCCGGTATAATCGTTAACGAATCCATCGCCGAGGGGATTTGCTTTTTGTGCATAGAGAATAGTATTTTTCGATTCTGACCAATGATATGTGCCTTCCGGAAGTCCATTAACAATCATTGTACCGTCATTTGATACAACCGCAGTAATATTTTGATATTTATCATCAAGTCCGGAGCCAGTATATGTCGCTTTTTCTGATATAGCGTTTACGCTGCCATTAGCTGCAGAAACTACCGTTCCTGTACCTATCTGAACCTTAGCGCCAACAATTTCAGAAATCAAAGCTGTATCGCCAGCCGGTTGCCCATTATAAGCCATTGTAAATTTAACCAGTACTTTTGCCGGATCGGTGCCATGATCTTCGTGAAGCTCAATCGTAGCACCTTGCTTGATGCGGAAGTTTTCCAATCTTGACGTATAAGTTTCATTATCAACTACTTTAACAGCCTTTGCGCCGCTAGTTATATAAATATTTTTGGGATAAACATGAATATCCGTAAGATAATCAGTTCCTTCCTCATTTGTCATCGGAAGATAAATATAGAACGGATTGCTACCTGTTTTTATATAACTCGGCTTAGCTGTTTCCTCAACGTAATAGAGACCAAAAGCATCAGTCGGAATAGAGAATGTTGCTTTACCATCATCACCTGTTGTTTCCTCTTGAGTAACTCCCAAGGTTAAACTGTTTTCTGGGTCGGTTGGTGCTTTACTCTGCTCCTTAACTACCGCGCTATTATCGCCAACTCTTGTAATAGTAAAGGTTACCCCTTCAAGAGGTTTAGCTTCATCTGGTAGATCTTCTCCATCCTTTTCTGTACCTGTTAGTGTATCGCTGGTGCCAAGATAAGTGCTATCGCCCTCGGGAGATTTTTGATTATTAACTTGATACTTATGAATAGTGAATGTAATTGCATTAGTTGGCAACGAAGGAACAGGTGTCGCCGCTGTCGCGGTGATCGCTACCGCGAAGGTCGAAAGAGCAAGCAGCATGACGAGCAGCAAGCTTGTGACTTTCTTCGTGAT
>CANPZK010000171.1 GCA_947588875.1 uncultured Clostridia bacterium | reverse complement strand
GTCCTCAGGGTGAAACCGGCCCGCAGGGACCCCAAGGTGAAACCGGCCCGACAGGCGCGACGGGACCGCAGGGACCCCAGGGCGAAACGGGACCGGCAGGTCCACAGGGTGAAACCGGCCCGCAGGGTCCTCAGGGTGAAACCGGCCCGCAGGGACCCCAAGGTGAAACCGGCCCGACAGGCGCGACGGGACCGCAGGGACCTCAGGGCGAAACGGGACCGGCAGGTCCAACCGGACCTCAGGGACCCCAGGGCGAAACCGGCCCGCAGGGACCTCAGGGCGAAACGGGACCGGCAGGTCCGACCGGACCGCAGGGACCTCAGGGCGAAACAGGCCCGGCAGGTCCACAGGGCGAAACCGGTCCGCAGGGCCCTCAGGGCGAAACGGGACCGACAGGCGCAACAGGTCCGCAGGGACCTCAGGGCGAAACGGGACCGGCAGGTCCAACCGGTCCTCAGGGACCGCAGGGTGAACCGGGAGGCGCGTTGAGCTATGCCGACTTTTACGCCCTTATGCCGCCCGATAACAGCGCGAGCATTGCGGTGGGAGCCGACGTCAACTTCCCGAACGACGGCCCGAACAGCGGCGAAATAACCCGCACAAGCTCGTCGAGCTTCAATCTCGCGGAAATCGGAACGTATTACGTTACGTTCGCGGTCAGCGTGACGCAGGCGGGACAGCTCGAGCTCACCCTCAACGGCGCACCGTTCGCTTACACTGTATTCGGCAGAGCGGCTGGCTCCGACCAGATCATCGGTACGGCGCTTGTGAATACGACAGTGATAAATTCGATTTTGACGGTCAGAAATCCTGCCGGCAATCCGGCGGCGCTGACAATAACGCCAACAGCCGGAGGAGCAAGCGCGGTATCTGCGCATCTTGTTATAATCCGCGTCGCCTGACGCTTTACGCAAAGCAATAATACTCCGACAGGTCGGGAACGCGCCTTCCGCAAGTACCGGCTTGTCGGAAAGAGGAATTTTTCATGCCTGCGGTGTAAGAGCCGCAGGCAGCGCTGTTTCGCTGTTTAATTTGTTTGCATACAGGATTTTGCTCGATTAAGCTGTCGGACGCTTTGAACGACAGCAGAACCAGAAAAAACTCTTATTCATAATATACAAATGATTTCAGTATTTTTAGCTGATTTATGCAAAAGAAGCCAAAATAGGGCAAGGGAGAGGTAAATTATATCAAATTTGATGTAATTGAGTGTCGAAAATGTAAACATTCTGTTAAGAAAATACAGTTTTTTTATTAATTTTTTCTTGACGTAAATATCCATATTATGTTATGATTAGCTTGCATTAAGTTGCAAAAATTTTTAAAGAAAAGAGGAGATCACATGAAAATGAAAAGAGTGCTTGTAGCATTATTGCTTGTATTTACGTTAATGCTCAGCATACTGCCGGCAGGCGCGGCAGAGCCTGCTGCCGCCGCTCCGCCGGACGACGGACATATGCGTTATTTTTACGACCAGCTCACGGACGAAACCTCCAAGGGCTTCTATGACGCAATGTACGCAATGTACAAAACTGATATGTTCAAAACCGGAAGCGAAAACTACGACCTTGTAGCAAATAAAGTTGTTACACAGGAGCAGTTGAAGGAATACGCCTCCGGCTCACAGCAGCTTCTCAACCAAATGGGCGCTGCGAGAGACGCGTTCTACATGGACTATGCGGACGTGTTCTATGTTGACTTTTCTTATCTATCAATAAGAGTTACATTGGACAGCCAAGAGCAGTACCATGCGTACCTCGGCACAGGCAGAGGCGACACCTATTACACCGAGGGCTTCAAGTCCAAAGATGAAGTGGACGAGGCTGTTACCGAGTATGAGGCAAAGCTCGAAGAAGCTGTCGCCGCCATCAAAGAGGCTGCGGGCGACGACGCAACACAGAGAGAGCTTGTTTCAGAGGCGCACCATTATATCATCACACACAATACATATAAGCTCGAGGACGTGTGCCAGCCTGAGAATGTAGGCTTTATCAGAACGTCCTACGGCGCGCTCGTAACGGGCGAATCGGTTTGCGAGGGCTACTCAAGAGGACTCAAGGTAATACTTGACAAGCTGGGCATACCCTGCATACTCGTAAACGGAATTTACAGACACGACGAAAATGTTCCCGAGCTTCATATGTGGAACTACGTTCAGCTCGACGACCAAAAATGGTACGCAGTTGACGCTACAATGGACGACCCGATAAATTCAAAGGGCGATTCCGAGGGCGGCGTTGACGGATACGAAAACGACGAGTATCTTCTCGTCGGCGAGGACGTTATGTCGATCCATCATGTTCCGAACGGCAACGTTTCGCCGGTAAACTTTGAGTTTAAGTATCCTCAGCTTGTTATCAATAAGGCTGAGCTTTCCCACAGAGTTGACCCGAACAGCGACCTCACCGTAACAATAGAGAATGTTCAGAATCAGGGCGAATGGGTTCCTGCTTATCTCGTAAGCTACAAGGGCATGAACTATGAGCAGGCTGCAAAGCAGGGCAAATATATACTTGCCAACTTATATCAGGCGAGCACCGAAAACGAGGACGAATATCTCTCGACCGGCTGGACATACGCCGATTTGAGCCTTGCTCAGATAACC
>CANPZK010000170.1 GCA_947588875.1 uncultured Clostridia bacterium | reverse complement strand
CTTGGTAGACACTATGCTTTTGCCCTTGCGCTCTATATATCCGCGCTTGAAAAGCGTTTCAATAGTTGAAACACGGGCAGCGACAGTACCGATGCCGCCGTGCTCACCCTTTTTGTCCTTATGAGTTTCAAAGTCATCTCTCCTGTTCGTTAATAAATTTAAATAAAAAAAGAGAACCCGATTTCTGGCAGGTTCTCCTCGTGTGTTTTGTTCATTGGGTACAGCCGATAAAAGCCTTTCACGAATTCGCGAGTGGCTTTGGTTCATGTTCTACCGGAACTATGGAAAGAGTGTATCCAAGAGAGTTAAGCACCTTGAAGAGTGTATCAATTTTCGGGGTGCTTCTCATGCTTTCCAGCCTTGCAATGGCGGGCTGCTTTAATCCGCTAAGCTCTGCAAGATCACGCTGGGAAAGTCCTTTTGCTTCTCTCGCCTCAATCAGTTTTCCGATCAGCGCGGTTTCAAATTCGATTTGTGCTTTTTCGGCTTTGCTGACCTTTGTTTCGTTGTTCATATAGTCCGATAGGGTTGTGTATTTTTCTCCATTGATTGTAACGCTCATATTTCATTACTCCTTTCGAGGAAGTCTTTTAGTTTCAACCGAGCCTGTTCCAACTCTCGCGCCGGGGTCTTCTGCGATTTTTTAATGAAATGGTGCAACAAAACAAATTTATTATCCTTCCAGTAGAAGAAAATATTCGATTGTTCAATGGGCGCAGTTCCCATATATTCCCCTCGATGTGTTTAACAACAGGTTGCCCAATTCGCGTCCTGTACTGGGAAAGAGCGTGTAGATATGTCGGTATTTTTGTGCGGTTGATACGGTCTGTTTTGCTTGTCTTTGCTCTTTCGGAAAGTTCATCAAGGTACTTTTCAATTTCAGATTCCCCATTCCGCGAGTGATAAAAGATAATTTCGTACATATATCACCCTCCTTTCTATTATATGATAACGTATTTGTTATCGTTTGTCAAGCTTAAATGAAAAACAGCGAAGGGGAGGGAAGGTAATCTTACTCGGCGCCGATATATTTACAGGGCAAAATAAATAGTGCGATGCACTTGCAACGCACGCAAATAACGAGTATAATATTAATGAAAACAAAATTAACCGAAAGGGAGTTGTCAATATGTCGACTAAAAAAAATTTAACGCTACGAATGGAGCCGGAATTAAAGGATAAAGCGGCACAGCTTTTCAATGAGCTCGGAATGGATTTAAGCACAGCTACGGGAATATTTTACAGACAGGCGCTCAGATGTCACGGCTTGCCGTTTGAAGTGAAAATAGACGAACCAAACGAAACCACATACTCTGCAATGGAGGCTGCCGAAAAAGGGGAAAAATTATTTGGCCCATATAAAACTGTGTCAGATTTAATGGAGGCCCTTAATGCTTAAAATTGAATTTACCGCTCAATTTAAAAAGGATTTTAAGCTCGCTGTAAAAAGAGGCTGCAATATTAAAAAGCTCCAAAATGTGATAGAACTATTATGCAGCGGAAGCCCTCTTCCTGACTCCCTAAGGGATCATCAGCTTGTTAATTCACGGGGCTACAAGGGCATGCGTGAGTGCCACATTGAACCGGATTGGTTGCTTGTATATAAAATCGAGAATGAGCTGTTAATTTTAAAGCTTATCAGAACCGGCAGTCATAGCGATTTGTTTTAGACTTTACCTTTTAACCGTAACCTTACACTGCGCCGAATAGCCGCTTGATTTTGAGGTGGCGGTTATAATTGTAACTCCCGCGCCCTTTGCCACAATTGTAACCTTGGTAGTGTCGCCGCTTACAAAATCCGCTATTGCCGCGTTTTGCACGTCCCAATTACAGCCGTTTGCGGCGGACAGTCCGGAAACGTAAATATCAATTTTTTCTCCGACCTTTAAGGTAAGCTCCGTCGGGTCGAGGTATATTCTGCCATCGTCGATAATCGGCGGAATTGTCGGAGTATATTGCGGCTGAGTCGCAGGCGGGACATAAACGGGGTCGGTTTGCGGCTGTACCGAGGGCTGCGACTGCTGCGGCGCTTGCGGCTGCTGTGGTTGTTGCGGCTGTTGTGATTGTGCCGGCTGCTGTGATTGAGATTGAGATCTCGGAGGCTCTGTCGCTTTCGGCTTTGTTTCCTTCTCGGTCGGCTTTTGAGTTGCTTTCTCGGTCGCTTTTTCGGTTGCCGGTTAGGTTGGCAACGCGCCCATTCCTGTTTCCGCTTTTTGCTCATTCTCGGCACACAGACACCGCCTCCTTTCCGTTTCTGCCGGAGAATAAGAACCTGTCAAGGGTCTTCGACCGCTTTGCGGCTTATGCCCTTGACAGAACCTTGTTTCGGGTGTGTTTTACACCCGAAATAGAAAAAGCCCTTGCTTTCCGTTAATTCTCGGGGCGATTTTGGAGCATTTGTCGCTCTGTAACCGCCTTTGAAAGCAAGGGCTATGTATTCGTATTCAGTTGTAGCCGCACGCCGAAATGGAGCGTTTGGGGAAGAAAAAGACCGCTGGCTTTTTCACCGGGGAGCCGGTGTGTCAACGGTCCATCTTTCGGTATTCAGTTGTGTTCTTTTCGACAAACGTGAATTTATAATTATCCTATACTTCAGACCATGGCTTTTT
>CANPZK010000169.1 GCA_947588875.1 uncultured Clostridia bacterium | reverse complement strand
CGACCCGTGCGACTCCGTCGCACGGAAAAGCGCGGCGGGGGAAAGAGAGTATCCCTCGCCGCGCAGTCCTGCCCCGCCGCGCTTTTCGGCACGTTCCCGCCCGCAGGGGGCGGGAACGTGCGGTCGCCGCCCGAACCCGTTACACGCCCAAAATCTTGCACCGCCGCTGCGGCAGCCCTTGTTCAGCTCCCGCTCAAAGGTTAGGAGAGATGTGCCGCTCAAAATACCCGAGCGCAAGGCAGCGGCCGAAACCGCAGACAAAATGCAAATAATTAAAAAAATGAGCCAAAAGGCTTGACTTTTTGAAAAAATAGGATATAATAGATATTGCTGTTCAGCGGTGCGGAATTGTGTAAGGGTAGCACGACAGACTCTGACTCTGTTTGTCTGGGTTCGAATCCTAGTTCCGCAGCCAATAAGCCCCGATATTCGGGGCTTTATATGTCGAGGTGTAGCTCAGTTTGGTAGAGTGCTTCGTTCGGGACGAAGAAGCCGCAGGTTCAAGTCCTGTCACCTCGACCACGTCGCGGCAAGTCGCAAAGACTTGCCGCGCGATTTGTTTTGCAAAAAATCACGGAGTAAGCCCCGCCGTCTTTTCACCTACCGCTTTGCTTCGGTGTGCAAAGCCTCCGATAGCTGGCGCGAAACAAATTCCATAACGCTGGGATCAATCGTTTCCTCCTCGCAAATAAGCAGTAGCTTGTACGCGGTGCTGATAAAAGCTCTTTCAGCCTCTGAGAGTCCCTCGGTGTTTAAGTCTAAAATCATATTATTACATTCCTTTCAATTGACGTGCTTGTAATTCACATCTTTGTTTAAATATAAGATACTACTATTTCGCTTTTGTTGCAATAGCCTTTGTGATATTTTGGCACATTTTTTATCAAAAATTGCAATGCTTGGACTTGTTTTGTCGTTTTGCGCAGTAGGAAAATACTATTTGCTGAAAATAAGCCGCGAAAGAAATAATATGTAAAAATAATATATAAAGTTCAAGATAAGCCTCAAAAGCGATGAAAATATCAACAACGGGGGTTCATCGGAAAAAACAGCGGGTGCGGGCAAGGCGAGCAGACCTTGCCTTTTGTGCTTTGTGAAAAAGGCGACCGGCGCAGCGTAAAGCGCAAAGTAATACAATAACACAATACATTAAATCTTTGGTATAAGAAACAGACCAATTTTTTGGTATTTTAATTGTTCCACATTGAATATTGATACTTCTCCATTCAGCGTTAGTGGAACTACACCCAAATAACGATACACAAAATACAACAACTAAAATTGTAGATACTATATTTTTCATTTAAAATACCTCGATATGTTACGAATTAAGGACGCCAAGGTATATCTATCTACTGATCGCTGTCAACTATTTTGTATGCGAATACAAAGGACTTGTTTTTGTATATGAAATTTTCGGTTTTTACATTTTCTATTGGTTCATAATCAGCAGAAGGGATAATTGAGTATTTCAATAATTTTTTATCGCCTAATGTGTTTTCCCTCTCCAATTTTGAAGTATTACAATTTTTGATTTTGATTATAGTAAAATCATCAAGAGAACAATACTTGTCATCTTTAATACTCATTTTTACTAACATAAACTCATTGGTTTTTGTGGACGCGATCCATACAGCAAAACTATTGTTAATATCTATGGTTGCCAAATCACTTTCAAATTCATATTCAGGGAAGCCGCCGCTATCCACAAATGCCTCGTAAGCGGTATCAAGATATTTGCCTTCAATTATATTATCGCCGATTTGATATTTAGGCGATGAGAAAAAGAAGCCTAAGATACCTGCTATTACAGCCAAAACAGCTATTATTAATAAAACATATTTTCTCATTTATATAATCTCCTCTAATTAAATTGTCAATCTAAATAATCTTTTATTTTGTTGCCGCACTTTGAAATATTTAAAGTGAACAACACGACTACTAAAGCAAAAACAGAATGGCGCATATCGCATCGAAATTAAAATCTTTATGTAAGAAATTGAAATTATATAGTTAGTCAGGCTAATAAAAATCAATCCTCTGCGTTAGATAAATCAACAACATTCTTGTCGTAAAGGTAATTATTTTTAACCTCCATTTTAATACACACTGTCCTTACATAACATTCTTTTGATGTAAATCTCTTTATAGGATATTTTTGATCGGGCAATTTATCAATTCTAACACCATGTAACACTAACTTTAAAGCCTCTTTAGCCATATTACAAGCCCGCCTTTTATTAAAAGCGCAGGACAAACATTCAGGAATATCCGGAAATGCGATAGAAATTCCGTCAGTATTTATCTCAAAAAATGCCGGATACTTTATCAATACTTTTTTCTTTATCATAATAACGCTCCTAATCAATATAAGAATCAAATTCTATCTCTGCACATAGTTTATTTGCGCCGGACTGATAAAAACAAAACAACGATATAGAGATAATGGTGCGGCAGCGGCCTAATGTTTATATTATTAAAAACTGATTATCTCATAATATTATTGCAATACGCATATATGAATCACATAAACCTTTAATTCTGTATTTATTTTTAATCCTGATTGCTCTGCCGTAAAAGAAAGATTTAACCTTAGTTTGATATCCCCATCTA
>CANPZK010000168.1 GCA_947588875.1 uncultured Clostridia bacterium | reverse complement strand
GAACCCCCGGCGAGGGTTCCCCACCGAAAAACAGTCCACCGGACTGTTTTTCGCCCCTCCTGCGCTTTGAAACGCAAAGGAGTTTCGCAGTCTGCGGACTGCGACAAGGGGCGCTGCCCCCTTGACCCCTGCCGCCTTTTGAAAAAGGCGGGCGAAAACTTTTATTTTATTCTGTCAAAATCAGGTTTATCGACAAGCATAGGGAGCTGCGCTTTACCCGCAGCTTCCGTCTGTTCAAGCCAAAAGCGAATGTAAAAAATATTTTTAAGAAATAAACGCCGTATATAAAGGTTGACAGGGCGGCTTTACTATGCTATTATAGTAGCACGCTAAAGCGAGGGGCGGCGCAAGCGCAAGACAGAGCATAAAACAACACAAGCGCAAGCGAGAATATAAACGCCAAACATAAACACAAGACACAAGCGCCATATGAGCCGCCGCAAATATACTGCGGCGACGATTTGAAATAAAAGGGGAATTTTAATGGGAGCTTACTATAAAATAACGCCCGAGGGCACAAAGGATTATCTTTTTGAGGAAACAAGCGCGATAAACGAGGTCACGAACATAACCTCGGCGGTCTACCGCTCAAAGGGCTACCACGAGGTTAAAACGCCGTGTATAGAATTTTTCGACCTCTTTACGCTCAACACCGGGGCGATAGCTCAGGAGCGTATGTTCAAGCTGACCGACAACAAGGGGCGGCTGCTCGTTATGCGCCCCGATTCAACTCTGCCGATAGCGCGTGTGGCTGCGACAAGACTCAGGGGCAAGACCCTGCCGATAAGACTGTTTTACAATCAAACGGTGTACCGCAACAATCCGAGCCTTACGGGGCGCAGGAATGAGATAAGGCAGACGGGCATAGAGCTTTTGGGAGCCTCCGGCCGCAGAGCCGACATAGAGGTTATAGTCACGGCGATAGAGGCGCTCCAGAAAATAGTGCCGGACTTCCGCATAGAGCTTGGTCACGCCGGACTGTTCCGCTCGCTGTATTCAAAGCTCGAATGTGGCAAGGAGATAAAGGACGGCATAAGAATATCTATTCAGTCGAAGAATTATTCACAGCTCAACTCTCTGCTCGACTCCCTGCCGCAGTCGGACGCGGTAGAGGCGATAAGAAGGCTGCCGAGGCTATTCGGCGGCGAGGAGGTTCTCGAACAAGCCGCCGCTCTGTTCGAGGGAACCGAGGGCGAGGGCGACCTGAAATATCTCAGCGAGATATATCACTCCCTCTCAAAGCTCATGATGGGCGACAGGCTGATGATAGACCTCGGGCTTGTTCAGGGCTACGACTATTACAGCGGATTCATATTCAGCGCCTTTGTCGAGGGAAGCGGAGACGCGGTGCTGACGGGCGGAAGATACGACGGCGTGCTTGATGAGTTTGACGCGCCGAGGCCCGCCGCGGGCTTTGCGCTTGACGCGGACGCCCTTGCGGACGTGATGCTCTCGTCGGGAAAGAGCTTTTCGGAAAAGCCGGCGGATATAATAGTACACGCGGATTCGGGGTACGAGATGGACGCGATAAACCAGTGCCGGTTTTATACGCTGAGCGGCTTTAAGTGCGAACTGAGCGTATTTGAAACGCGGGACGAGGCGCTCGGGTACGCGCGTGAAAACGGCATAAAGCAGATATGCTTTATGAGCGAGGAGCCGGAGACGGCTGATATTGAGATAGCGGGGGATAGGATATGAAGCCTCTGAGAATAGCCCTGACAAAGGGCAGGCTTGAAAAGGATACGATAGAACTGCTCGAGAAGATAGGATACGACTGCTCGACGGTTAGAAATAAGGGCAGACGGCTGATACTGCCGATAGGCGGCGGAGAAATCGAGGCGGTGCTCGCCAAGGCCGCCGACGTTATTACATATGTCGAGCACGGGGTGTGCGATTTGGGCGTGGTCGGAAAGGACACGATACTCGAAAACGGCACGTCGTTCTTTGAACTGCTCGACCTCGGCTTCGGCAGGTGCCGCTTTGCGGTCGCGGGAAAAGCCGGATATGATTTTTACGACGGCTTTAAGGCGAAAACGATAGCCACCAAATACCCAAACGTCGCAAGAAAGCATTTCGAGAACAAGGCGATGGACATACGCTTTATAAAAATTGAGGGAAGCGTAGAGCTTGCTCCCCTGCTCGGACTTGCCGACGCGATAGTCGATATAGTAGAAACGGGCTCTACTCTGAGGGAGAACGGGCTTGAGGTGTACGAAGAGGTAGTGCCTATCTCCGCAAGGCTGATAGCGAACAACGCGAGCTTGAAGCTCAGAAAGAACGAGATAGAGACTCTTGTATATAAAATGGAAAAGAGCTTAAATGAAACGGAGTGATATTTAATGATACCGATTGTAAAGGCGGACGGCAGCGCGGAGCTTGAGCTGCTCGGAGAAATAGAGAGAAGAAGCGAAAAGACAAACAGGGACGTTACAGCCGCCGTAAGCGAGATACTTGAAAACGTCAGGGAAAACGGCGACAAAGCCGTTAAAGAATACACGATAAAATTCGACGGCAAGGCTCCCGACAAGACGGAGATAACGCACGAGGAGATGGAAGCCCTCGCAAAGGGCTGCGACCCGGACTTCCTGAAGGCTGTCGCGCACGCGGCTGAAAATATATC
>CANPZK010000167.1 GCA_947588875.1 uncultured Clostridia bacterium | reverse complement strand
CTTGACGGTTACGGCATTCGTTATAAGTACGGCTTGTTCAAGCAGCTTATCAAAAACGGCTATCAGGTCGAGGTTGCCGACGATTGGCAGCGCTTTGGCGACCCGTGGAGCGTTCGCCACGAGGACGAGTCCGTTCTCGTCAGCTTTGCGGACGAAACCGTAAAGGCTGTTCCGTATGATATGGCAATAATCGGCTACGGCACGGAAAACATAAATACCCTCCGCCTCTGGCAGGCTGAGGCAGTTGAGGATTTTGACTTCCTCCAGTTTAATAACAGCAACTACGACGGGGCTGTAAGAAGCAAAAATTCTGCGGAGAACATATCAAAGGTTCTCTACCCGAACGACAACAGCTACGAGGGCAAGGTGCTCCGCTTAAAGCAGCAGTACTTCTTCTGCAGCGCCTCCTTGCAGGATATAATCAGCAGATATAAGAAGAAATACGGCGACGATTACAGCAAGTTTGCCGAGCACTGCGCGGTTCAGCTCAACGATACCCACCCGGTATCGGCTATTCCGGAGCTTATAAGACTTCTTCAGAACGACGGTCTTACCTTCGACCAGGCGTTCGAGATAGCCCAAAAGACGTTTGCTTATACAAACCACACCGTTATGGCGGAGGCTCTTGAAAAATGGAGCATAGATCTCATGAAGAGCGTTGTTCCCGAGATTTACGCCATAATCGAGAAGATAAACGACAGACTTGTAAAGGACCTCACCGCAAAGGGACTCAATGTTCCCGTTAAGCCGGTAACGGCGGAGAAAGCCGCGGACGACGAAGACGAAGAGGAGGAGGCAAAGGAGCCGGAGTATGTTCCGACCAAGCTCGACAGCATGAGGATCATCGACGGCGGCGTTGTACATATGGCAAGGCTTGCTATATATGCTTCAAGCTATACAAACGGCGTGGCATATATCCACACCGAGATACTCAAGCACGACGTGCTCAACGACTGGTACGAGATATACCCGGAGCGCTTCCAGAATAAGACGAACGGCATAACTCAGCGCCGCTGGCTCGGACTTTGCAACCCGGAGCTTTCGAGCTTCATCACGGACAGAGTTGGCGACGGCTGGCTGAGGGATCTCTCTCAGCTCAAGAAGCTCGAGGCAACCGTTGACGATATGACCGTAAGGGAATTTAACGAGATCAAGGCTAAAAAGAAGGCTCAGCTTTCCGCGTTTATCGAAAAGCACGACGGCGTAAAGATAGACCCGAGCTTTATTTTCGATATTCAGGTAAAGAGACTGCACGAGTACAAGAGACAGCTCCTGAACGCGTTCTCTATTATGGATATTTATTTCAAGCTCAAAAACGGCGAGCTTAAAAACTGGAACCCGACCGCGTTCATATTCGGCGCAAAGGCGGCTCCGGGATATGCCAGAGCAAAAGCTATCATCAAGTATATCAACGAGATAGCCAACCTTGTAAATAACGACCCGGATGTAAACGACAAGCTCAAGGTCGTATTCGTTTCAAACTACAACGTATCATATGCCGAGAAGCTCGTTGTTGCGGCGGACGTTTCCGAGCAGATCTCAACGGCAGGCACAGAGGCGTCGGGCACCGGCAATATGAAGTTTATGATGAACGGAGCCGTAACGCTCGGAACCTATGACGGCGCAAATGTAGAGATAACCCACGAGGCGGGCGAGGAGAACGAGTACATCTTCGGCGCGAGGGTAGAGGAGATAAACAAGCTCGCGGCAGAGGGCTACGACCCCGAGAAGATATACAACAGCAACCCCGAGATAAAGAAGGTAATCGACACTCTCATAGACGGCACATTTGACGACGGCGGCGCGACCGGCGAGGGCAGCTTCAGAGAGCTTCACGATTCTCTCATCAAGGGCGCAAGCTGGCATCAGGCTGACCACTACTATATCCTTTACGATCTTCCGCTTTATGTTGAAGCAAAGATCAGATGCAACAATGATTACAGCGACAGGATAGCCTTCGGCAGAAAATGTCTTTTGAACACGGCTAATTCCGGACTGTTCTCATCTGACAGAACGATTCTCCAGTATGCAAACGAGCTTTGGAAGATCGGAGATTAATAAAATCTGAAATTAAAAAAAGCGTCCCGCCGAGATTTAGGCGGGGCGCTTCGGTTTAAGGATAATTTTTTATGGGGCGGCGCTTTGCCGCTTGGCATACTATTGGCATATTAAAGGAAACGGGGGAAAATAAAAATGGAATTAAAGGTGCGCGAATATAATTGGGGCGACCTGCCGGATATGATAAGGATATGGAACGAGGTCGTAGAGGAGGGCAGAGCATTTCCGCAGGAGGAGATTCTCGACGAGGTGAGCGGAAATGAATTTTTTGCCTCGCAGAGCTGCTGTGCGGTCGCCGTCGATGAGGGCGGCGATATCTGCGGAATGTATATCCTGCACCCGAACAACGTCGGGAGATGCGCCCACATATGCAACGCAAGCTATGCCGTCAGCTCGGAGCTTAGGGGACAGCACATAGGCGAGGCGCTCGTTAAGGACTGCCTTGCGAGGGCAAAGCGGTACGGCTTTCGCGTTTTGCAGTTCAACGCCGTTGTTGCGGACAACGCTCCGGCGCGGCGCTTGTACGAAAAGCTCGGGTTCGTTCAGCTCGGAACGATACCGGGCGGCTTTAGAATGGAC
>CANPZK010000166.1 GCA_947588875.1 uncultured Clostridia bacterium | reverse complement strand
TCTATTTTTGTTTTACCATTATTTCAAGAAATCCTAGACCACAAAGAGTCCGCTCAGGCGGGCTCTTTGTGGTTTTTAAGGCGATAGCATAAAACTGCAAAAGGAACAGAGCTATAACGGCGCGCGGAGTAAAGCCGGGGATAATTCCTCGGTCGGGCTTTGTGCGCCGTTAAATTTTGCGGGAGATTTAAACGGAGAAGAATTGTTAAGACTAAAAAAGAGCGCTGTCTGCGCTATGAGCAACAGTAAAATAAAAACAGCAGCCGAACCGCCGAGTGGCAGTTGGACTGCTGTCCGATAATTATATTAGAAAGAGCTTTTAGGCATAGCCTATGAGATTCGGGGCTTTCCGCGATTATTTTATTACCCTTACTCTCAAAACTCCGTCGAGCTTTGCTATCTCGTCGCCGAGAGCCTCAGCCGCGCCGCTCGCGTCAACGACGGTGTAGGCGTAGTCCTTTCTCGACTTGTTCTCCATATTCTCCACATTCGCGCCGTTGTCGCTGAGAACCTGAAGGCTGCGCTGTAAAACGGACGGAACGTTTTTGTGAAGGATACAGAAGCGTATGCCGGCTGTTCTCGGCATATTGACGTTCGGGAAGTTTACGCTGTTTGTGATGTTGCCGTTTACAAGGTAATCCTTGACCTCGTCCGCCGCCATAGCCGCGCAGTTTTCCTCGCTCTCGGGAGTTGAAGCGCCGAGGTGCGGCATTGCGATAACTCCGGGTACGCCGAGGAGGTCGTCTGTCGCGAAGTCGGTTACATAGGCGGCTATTTTGCCGCTCTCGATTGCGGAGAGCACGTCTGCGGAATTAACGAGATCGGCTCTTGAATAGTTGAGTATCCTTACGCCGTCCTTCATCTTTGCTATGTTTTCAGCGCAGATAACGTGCTTTGTGTCCGGCGTGAGAGGAACGTGAACCGTTATGTAATCGCTCTGAGCGAATATATCGTCGAGGTTTACGCAGTGCTTCATGGTCGGTGAAAGCCTGAGAGCGCCGTCAACCGAGAGGAACGGGTCGTAGCCGCAAACGCTCATACCGAGAGCCGCCGCCGCGTTCGCAACGAGAGCGCCGATAGCGCCGAGTCCGATAACGCCGAGTGTCTTGCCCTTTATTTCGGGACCTGCATATGCGCTCTTGCCCTTCTCGACCATCTTGCCGACCTGGTCGCCGTTGCCCTTGAGTGTTTTCGCCCACTCTATGCCGTCAACTATCTTTCTCGAGCTGAGAAGAAGTCCGGCGATAACAAGCTCCTTAACTGCGTTGGCGTTGGCTCCGGGCGTGTTGAATACGACGATTCCCTTTTCACTGCACGAGTCGATAGGAATGTTGTTTACTCCCGCGCCGGCTCTCGCTATTGCGAGCAGGCTTGAGGGAAGCTCCATTTCGTGCATGGACGCGCTCCTTACGAGCACGGCGTCCGGCTCCTGAACGTCGTCGGAGCAGCTGAAGTCAGCCCCGAGGCGGCACAGTCCGGCTTGCGAAATTTTGTTGAGTGTTTTAATATTATACATTTGTCAGATCGCTCCTTGTATGTAAAATTATCAGCCGTTTTCCTTTTCAAACTCCGCCATAAACTTTACGAGAGCCTCAACGCCCTCATAAGGCATAGCGTTGTAGATGGACGCGCGCATACCGCCTACGGTGCGGTGACCCTTGAGGTTCGCAAAGCCCTTTGCGGTGGATTCCTTGACAAAGAGCGCGTCGAGATCGGCGTTTCCTGTGACAAACGGGACGTTCATAAGAGAGCGGTCCTCGGGTACAACCGTACCCTTAAAGAGCTTTGAGCTGTCAAGGAAGTCATAGAGCAGCTTCGCCTTTTTCTCGTTTCTCTCCTTCATAGCCTCAAGGCCGCCTACCTCGTTCTTTACCCACTCCAAAACGAGCTTTGCTATATATATGGTGTAGCAGGGCGGTGTGTTGAACATTGAGCCGTTGTCGGCGTGCGTCTGATAGTTGAACATTGTCGGGGTTATATCCATGGCGTTTCCGATGAGATCGTCGCGTATTATAACGACTGTAACGCCCGCCGGAGCCATGTTTTTCTGAGCGCCGGCGTAGAGAACGCCGAACTTTGAAATGTCGATAGGCTGTGAGAGTATGTATGACGAGATGTCCGCAACGAGCGGAACGTCGCCCGTGTCCGGAAGCTCGTGATAAGCCGTTCCGTAAATTGTGTTGTTCATGCAGATGTGGAAGTAGTCCGCGTCCTTTGTAAAGGAAGCCGGGTCGAGCTTTGGAATATATGAAAAGGTTTTGTCCTCAGAGGACGCAACAACGTTGGCGTTTCCGTAGCGCGCGGCCTCCTTGTATGCCTTTTTAGCCCACTGACCCGTGATAACATAGTCGGCTTTGCCGGACTTTGTCATAAGGTTGAGCGGAACCATGGCAAACTGAGACGACGCGCCTCCCTGGAGGAAAAGAACCTTGTAGTTGTCGGGAATATTCATTACTTCCCTCAAAAGGGACTCCGCGCCCTCGATTATCCCGCCGTAAACCTTTGAACGGTGCGACATCTCCATAACCGACTGGCCGCTGCCCTCGTAATCAAGCATTTCCGCCGCCGCTTTTTCAAGCACGGGAACAGGCAGCATAGACGGGCCTGCCGAAAAGTTGTAAACTCTGCTCATAAAATAACATATCCTTTCTGTACC
>CANPZK010000165.1 GCA_947588875.1 uncultured Clostridia bacterium | reverse complement strand
TTTGGTCACTTAACATGATACCAGAGACTGCTTTATGAGTCATCTTTTTTGGCCATTTTATTTTACAACTTACCATATTTTCGCCGTTGCTTCGGCGCTTATGGGGGAGAAGGCGCAAAATCGCCTGTCTTTCTGCGGCGAGCCGGCGGCTTTAAGTGCGCTTGGCTGCCGCGCTGTACGCTCCGTATTTTCTGCGCTGTTTTGGTGCTCGGGCGGCGACCGCCCAGCTCCGCCGCAGGCGGAGCGTGGCAGAAAAACGCGGCGGGCACATAGCCTGCCGCTGTAAGAGGGGAGTCCGCGCCGCGTTTTTCCCGCGCGGCGCAGCCGCGCGGGTCGCCGCCCGAGCTAACTCCAACGCCTCCGCAATGTTAAAACGAGCGGAGCGGCAGCCGTCTGAACGGCAACCCCCTGCATAAAACCCTTATATAGCCGCCCTTATATCCGCCGCCTTACTCCTCAGCGCCGCTGTCTGCGTCGGGATCGTCCCCGGCTTGCTGCGTTTCCTCGTCATCGTCATGCGGTACCGCCGCCATAGATACTACGCGGCTGTCATCTCCGAGCTTCATAACCGTAACGCCCTTGCTCGGACGGGCGCAAACCCTTATGGAGCTTGCCTCTATCCTGATTATAACTCCGTCGTCGGAAATGAGTATAACGTCCTCGTCAAGACCTACCGAGCCGAGCGCCGCTACCTTGCCGTACTTTTCGACATGGTAATTTTTAAGACCCTTTCCGCCTCTCGACTGCACCCTGTAATTATCGGCGTTTGACAGTCTGCCGTAGCCGGTTTCCGACACAGTGAGAATAAGCCCGTCCTCGCGCACGGTCGCCATTCCGATTATCTCGTCGCCGTCGAGCAGGGACATGGCCTTAACACCCCTTGCGCCTCTGCCCATCGGGCGTACGTCGGTTTCCTTAAAGCGTATCGCCATACCGAGCCTTGTCGCAACTATAACGTCGTCGCCGCCGTCGGTCATTCTCACCCATGCAAGCTCGTCGCCATCGTTAAGCTCCAGAGCGATTATTCCGCCCTTTCTCGTCGTGTTGTAGGCGTTCAGCTCTATCCTCTTGACAAGTCCGCATTTGGTTACCATTATCAGGTACTTGTCGTCGCTGAACTCCTCGACCTTTATCATAGAGGTGACCTTTTCATCTCCCGAGATCGGCAGTATGTTCGCTATATTCATTCCCTTAGAGGTGCGCGTACCCTCGGGTATCTCATAGCACTTCAGCCTATACACTCTTCCCTTGTTCGTGAAGAAAAGCACATAATCGTGGCTGTTTATGATGAACATCTCGCTCGCCACGTCCTCCTCGCGGCGGCTCATTCCGCTTATGCCTCTGCCGCCCCTTCTCTGAGTGCGGTATGTGTCCGCGGCAAGGCGCTTAACATAGCCGAACTGAGTCATGGTCAGAACGCAGTCCTCCTTAGGAATGAGGTCCTCAATATCGACCTCTCCGCTTATCGACTGTATCTCCGTTCTTCTCTCGTCGGCGTACTTGTTCCTTATCGCCGTTATCTCGTCCTTTAATATCTCAAACACTCTCTCCTGATTGGCGAGAATATCGTTGTAATCCTTTATTTTAAGCTCAAGCGACTTCATCTCGTCCTCAATCTTGTTTCTTTCAAGGTTTGTGAGCTGTCCCAAGCGCATTTGGACTATCGCCTGAGTCTGCACGTCGTCAAGCCCGAACCTCTCGGATAGCTTTGCCTTCGCCGCCGCCTGGTCCTTTGACGCGCGTATAATCGAGATAACCTCGTCTATGTAGTCGAGCGCTATTTTCAAGCCCTCTAATATATGCGCCCTTTCCTTTGCCTTTTTTAAATCAAATATTGTCCTGCGCCTTATGACCTCTGACTGGAAGTCTATATAGTGCTGGAGCATCTGCTTGAGCGTGAGTATTTTCGGCTCGCCGTTTACTATCGCGAGCATTATCGCGCCGAAAGTGACCTGCATCTGAGATAACGTGTAGAGCTTGTTCAAAACTATCTGCGCGGAAGCGTCGCGGCGAACGTCGATTTCAATGTGCATTCCGTTCCTGTCGGAATGATCCTCTATATTCGTTATGCCGTCTATTCTCTTGTCCTTTACAAGGTCGGCGATGCTCGCTATGAGCCTCGCCTTGTTCACCTGATACGGCAGCTCGGTAACTATTATCTTGAATCTGCCGTTTTTCTGCTCGACTATCTCCGCCTTTGCTCTTACTATTATCTTTCCTCTGCCAGTTGCGTATGCGGCTCTTATTCCGCTCCTGCCCATTATCTGCGCGCCGGTCGGGAAATCGGGTCCGCTGATGTGCTCCATAAGCTCGGAAAGCTCCGCGTCCGGATTATCTATAAGACAGCAGATTGCGTCTATAACCTCGCCGAGATTGTGCGGCGGGATATTGGTCGCCATTCCGACGGCTATTCCGCTTGAGCCGTTGACAAGAAGATTAGGAAAGCGCGACGGCAAAACGGTCGGCTCCTTTTTTCGGTCGTCGTAGTTCGGCATAAAATCGACGGTTTGTTTTTCTATATCCGTCAGCATCTCAACCGAGATTTTGCTCATTTTAGACTCGGTATAACGATATGCCGCAGGCGGGTCGCCGTCGACCGAGCCGAAGTTGCCGTGTCCGTCCACGAGCGGGTACCTCATTGAGAAGTCCTGCGCCAG
>CANPZK010000164.1 GCA_947588875.1 uncultured Clostridia bacterium | reverse complement strand
AACCGCCGTGTACGGAACCGTACGCACGGTGGTGTGAGAGGTCGGCTACTCAACTAATGGGTAGCCTCCTACTCGATCGGAGATAAATCTCTTAGAGAGCCTTAAAATGATTTTGCGCCTGCCCTAAATTAAATTCCTCCGCATAATTTCTCCGCTTTTTCCAATAATACACTTGATTAAATATGATCGGGGGATATAAAATGGCTCTTACAAATGATTTAAAGCAGAATAAGATGATTTTGGAGAGAATACTGCACAGCGGCGAGAGCTTCGACCTCATAAGCCGCGAGCTTGAGCTGAACGGCAGACGCGCTCACCTTTATTTTGTGGACGGGCTTATAAAGGACAGCGTGATGGAAAAGGTGCTCGAGTTCCTGTATTCCGTGAACGACGACAGCTTTATGACGGACGCGGACACATTTTTAAAATGCTGCGTGCCGTATGTGGAGGCTTCCGCCGAGGGCGATGAAAAAACGGTCGCGACAAACGTGTTTTCCGGCGTGTCGGCTCTGCTTGTAGAGGGGTTTACAAAGGCGATAATGATCGACGGCAGAACGTATCCCCAGCGCGATACTGCGGAGCCTGAAAAGGATAAGGTGCTTAGAGGAAGTCACGACGGCTTCGTGGAAACTTTAATCTCAAATACAGCCCTTATCCGCAGAAGAATACGCTCGTCCGAGCTTAGAGTGTCCTCGTTCGTCATAGGCAAAAGCTCGAAAACCGACGTAGCCCTCGTGTATATGGAGGGCAGAGCCGATAAAAGACTCCTTGATAAAATTAAGAGCAAGCTCAAAAATATGGACTGCGATTCGCTCACGATGAATCAGCAGAGCTTAGTCGAGCTGCTGTTCGGCAGAAAGTGGTATAACCCGTTTCCAAAGATAAAGTACACGGAGCGGCCCGACTCCGCCGCCTCGGCAGTGCTCGAGGGCAACGTCGTTATATTGGTGGACAACTCGCCGTCCGCAATAGTTCTGCCTACCTCGGTTTTCGACGTTATGGAGGAGGCGGACGACTATTATTTTTCGCCGATAACGGGAACCTATCTCAGGCTTTCAAGGTATATAGTCACCTTCGCCACACTTGTAATAACTCCGCTTTGGCTCCTCGCCTTGAAGTATCCCGACTATGTTCCGGACGCGTTTAACTTTGTACTGCTGAAGGACCCCGTGAATGTGCCTGTGTTTTGGCAGCTTATAATACTCGAGATAGCGATAGACGGTCTGCGCCTCGCCTCCCTCAATACGCCGTCCACTCTCAGCACGGCTCTAAGTATAATCGGGGCGATAGCCCTGAGCGACTTCGCGGTATCGTCGGGCTGGTTTTGCAGCGAGGCTATACTCTATATGGCGTTTGTCGCGGTCGCCAATTACTCTCAGCCGAGCTATGAGCTGAGCTACGCGTTGAAATTTATGCGAATAATTCTCCTCGTGCTGACAGAGCTTTTCGGCATATTCGGCTTTATAGGCGGATTTGTCATAATGATAATAATGCTGCTGACAAACAGGACTGTATCGGGCAAGAGCTACCTCTATCCCCTTATCCCGTTCAACGGCAAAGCGTTTTTGCACAAGGTGCTAAGACTTCGCAAGACTGCGGAGAAGCCTGCCGGAGAGTAAGCTCCTCACCGGTCGGGTGAGCGTCGCGCTCGGCTCGTTTTAAGCTGGCGCGCGGATTTAAGCTCGTTCGGGCGGCGACCGCAAATTTCCGCCGGAGGCGGAAATTTGCCGAAAAACGCGGCGCAGGGGCAGTGCGAGTTACAGCAGCCGGCGGGCAGCCGCGTTTTTCCGGTCCGCGCCGCAGGCGCGGACCGGGTCGCCGCCCGAACGCCCAAACTCCGCACAATCCATAAAAAAACACAGCGCGCGACGTCCTGACAGCCGGATGCCCTACCCGCCTAAAAGCCTCGTGCTAAGCACAGCCATGACCATTCCCGTAAAATCGGCGGCAAGAGCACAGGGTACGGTGTGGCGGGTTTTGCTTATCCCAACGCTGCCGTAATATACGGCGACGGCGTAAAAGGTGGTTTCAGTCGAACCCATCATCACGCTCGCCGCCCTGCCGATAAAGCTGTCCGCGCCGAAGGTTTTGAATATGTCGTCAAGTACGGCTAAAGCGCCGCTGCCGGAAACAGGCCGCAAAAGCGCAAGCGGAAAAAGCTCGGGAGGAAATCCGAGCGGCTGCAAAACCGGCGATACAAGCCCGATGAGAGCGTCGAGCAGACCGCTCGACCGGAGCATCGAAACCGCGCAGACAAGAGCAAGAATAGACGGTATTATCTTAAATACGGAGCCGATACCCTGCCGAGCGCCCTGCAAAAAAATCTCGAATACAGGCAGGCGCTTTATCAGAGCGGCAAGTATTATCAGTAAAAGCACCGCGGGAATTACATAAACGCCTATGTTCAAGCCTCAGAGCCCCCTCGTTCAAATATTTTTGCGAGAGCGATGCCGACGGCAAGCGCGGCGGCGGAGCAGAGCCACACGTTCAGAGTTATTCCCATGGGGTCGGAGCTTCCGCTTTCACTGCGCAAAACGGCGACGGTTGTCGGCACAAGCTGGATAGACGCGGTGTTCAGCACGACGAAAACGACCATTGAATCGCTCGCAAAGCGGCTGCCGAGCCGCCTGTTCATCAGGCGCATTGCCTCAAGCCCGAGGGGAGTGGCAGCGTTGCCGAGTCCCAAAAGATTAGCCGATACATTCATTGATACAGCGCTGCATACCTCGCTGTCGTCGGCAAATTCAGGCATAAGAAATTTTAACGCGGGACGGAACACCCGTGCTATTGCCCGCGTTATGCCGCTTTCCTGCGCGATTTTCATAATTCCAGACCAAAAGCACATCATTCCGGCGGTAGCCGCTATCAGAGCGAGAGCGCTTTTTGCGCCGTCCATAACGCTGTTTGT
>CANPZK010000163.1 GCA_947588875.1 uncultured Clostridia bacterium | reverse complement strand
GCTATTTTGTCGTAAAGCAGCCGCGTCGCCTCTCTCAGCTCCTTGCCGGAGCCGGTCGTCACTCCAAGCTCGTCGCAGGTCACGGGGTCGCCGTAGCTTATTTTGACCTTGCCGAACATCTTCACCCTGCCGCCCTTTGCCGTTATACAGCACGGCACTATCGGCACTCCGCATTGGTGGGCTATCATAACGGCTCCGGCTCGCATTTTCAGCAGCTCGCCGTTCAGACTGCGCTTTCCCTCGGGGAAAATGCCCATAATCCTGCCCTCCGCAAGCAGTCTTTGCGCGTTGCCTATCGCCTGAGTGTCGCCCGTGCCGCCGCGGTGTACGGGGAAGGCTCCGAGCGAGCGTATGAGCGCGGAGAAGAATTTGTTTTTAAAAAGCTCCTCCTTCGCCATGAAATATATCATTCGCCTCTGCCCTATGCTCAAAAGCACGGGGTCGGTATATGACTGGTGATTGCAGGCGACTATATACGCCCCCTCGTCGGGGATATTATTTCCGTTGTTTATCTCATAGCGGTAAAGCAGCTTAAACAGCGGCACGCAGACCACCCGCGCCAGCTTATGGATAAACGGCTTCTTTTCCTTCATTTAAGTACCTCTCAGCTTATATTTTTATTCCTGTCCTCTCGGCTATGACCGATATTATCTTATCAGCCGACTGCTCAAGGTTTAGCTCGGTGGTATCTATCAATATGCTGTCGTCGGCGGGCTTCAGCGGGGCCGTTTCGCGGTGAGAGTCCTGATAATCCCTCTTTATTATCATTTGCAGAACCTCGTCGTAATCGACCGCCTCTCCCTTTGCCTCAAGGTCGCGCAATCTTCTTTTTGCCCGACATTCCGGAGAGGCGGTGAGGAATATCTTCACGTCCGCGTTCGGCAGTACAACCGTGCCTATATCTCTGCCGTCCATTATCACGTTATTGCTTTTCGCCATGTCGCGCTGCATATCGAGCAAGTGCTCCCTTACGCGCGGTATAGCCGATATTTCCGACGCGGCGGCTCCCATCTCGGAGCTTCTTATCCTCTCCGAAACGTCCTCTCCGTTTAAGAGCACCCTCTGCTCCGAGCCGCTGTATTTAAGCTCGACGCGGCTGCTTTGCAGGAGCCTTTCAAGCTGAGAATCGTCGTGTATATCCGCCTTGCTTTCCGCTCCGGCAAGTCCGAGCGTGCGGTAAAGCGCGCCGGTGTCAACGTATATAAAGTTCAGCTTCTTTGCCGCCAGCTTTGCTATTGTGCTTTTGCCCGCTCCTGCGGGTCCGTCTATTGCAACCGAAATCATTTGTTTTCCTCCCGTATTAAAGCCTCCGCTCCGCTTTTCCCCGCGAGCGCCCCCGTTGAAAAGGCTATTTGAAGATTATAGCCGCCCGTATAAGCGTCAACGTCTATCACCTCTCCGGCAAAATAAAGCCCCTTTGTGAGCTTTGATTCCATTGTGCCGGGGTTTATCTCCTTTATGCTCACGCCGCCGGAGGTGATTATCGCCTCCTCTATCGGTCTGAACGACGAGGGGGCTAATTCAATGCTTTTTATGAGCTCCGCAAGCGACCGCCTCTGCTCCCTTGTCACGGCGTTGCACTTCTCGCGCGCGTCTATGCCGGACATATCTATTATAACCGGTATGAGCTTTGAGGGCAAAAGCCTGCCGAGCGAGTTTGAAAAGTCCCTGTTTTTAAATTCCCCGAGGTCGCGCAGTATGCGCTTGTCGAGCGTTTCTATATCAAGCGCGGGCTTTAAGTCTATTTTTAAGCGGTAGTCCGTCACCGCGCCCTTTTTCATATGAGACGAGGCGCTTAAAACGAGTGGACCGCTCACGCCGAAATGCGTGAACAGCATTTCCCCAAGCTCGGAATACACGGGCTTTTTCCCGTCCCTGTAATATACTGACAATGTGACGTTTTTCAGCGAAAGCCCTTGCAGTCTGCGGCAAATGTCGCCGCCGCACTCGATTGGGACAAGAGAGGGCTTTATCTCCGTCACGGTATGCCCCGCCTGCCTTGCGAGAAGATAGCCGTCGCCCGTTGAGCCTGTCAGCGGGTACGACGCGCCGCCCGCGGCTATTATAACGGCTCCGGCGTTTATCACCTCGCCGTCGCTCAAGCGAACGCCGACCGCCGCTCCGTTTTCGATTATAAGCTCCTGCGCGCGCCTTTCGCAGAGCAGCTCACAGCCTGCGCGCCTTACAGCGCCCGAAAGCGCGTCCGCTATATCAGCCGCCCTGTCCGAGCAGGGAAAAACGCGGTTCCCGCGTTCGGTTTTCAGCCTGACTCCACAGCCCTCAAAAAACGCCATGGTATCCTCCGGCGCGAAGAAATTCAGCGCGCTGTATAAAAATCTCCCGTTTGTCGGGGTCTTTGAAATCACGTTATCGGGCGTGGAGTTGTTTGTGACGTTGCACCTGCCCTTGCCCGTTATCATAACCTTGCGGCAGGGCTTTTTGTTTTTCTCTATAACGACCGCCCTGACTCCGCTTTTCGCCGCCGTGATTGCCGCCATCATTCCCGCCGCTCCGCCGCCTATTACGGCTATACCTTTCACTTTTTGTCCTCGTTTTCGTCGCGGCTCCTCACTATTTCGGAGGTTTTCGCGTACACGTCGTATTTGTCCCAGAACGCCTCGAGCCGCTGGAAGGTCTGCTCGACGCTGTTTTTCTTTTCGAGCACCGTCGCGACTATCAGCGCGTTGATAAGGCTGAGCGGCGCTACGAGGGAATCGACTATCGACGCCATGTCGCTGCTCGCTAAAAGGACGTAGTCGGCAGGCTCGACGAGCGGCGAGATTAGGCTGTCCGTTATCGCTATTACAGACGCCTTTCTGTCGGAGGCGAATTTCATGCCCTCGACCGCCGTCTTTGAATAGCGCGGAAAGCTGATTCCTATTATAACGTCGTTCTCGTTTATATGCAGGAGCTTTTCGTATATTTCGATTTTGCTCGTCGTGCTGACCACCCTGACGTTTCCGAATATCAAATCAAAGTAGTAGCCGAG
>CANPZK010000162.1 GCA_947588875.1 uncultured Clostridia bacterium | reverse complement strand
AATGCGCCGCTGGCGGCGCATTGCGGCAGAAAAACGCGGCGGCGATAAAATTTTGCGGCGAAGAGCGTCTCTGCCCTCCGCCGCGTTTTTCCGGCGCGGCGGAGCCGCGCCGGTCGCCGCCCGAACATTCTCCCGAACGCACAAAAGCAAAAACGAGCCGCTCCGGCAGCGCCGCTAACCGCGCCGCTCGACTATGTTCAGCCCTTCAGCTTCTTCTGGAGCCTTATGTCGTCCCCCTCAAAATACATGACCCTGCAACACCCTGTCACGCGCGAAAGGAATCTGTCCGTGTAGCTCTTTTCAAGCTCCGACAAGGTCAGATTCGTGCTGATTATCGTCGGCGCGCCCCGCGATATGCGCGAATTGAACACGTTGTAAACAGCCGACTTTGAAAAGCTCGTGGAAAACTCCGTGCCGAGGTCGTCTATGATGAGCAAATCACATTCGGAAAGAATATCGAGCGTTATATCGGCGCGCGCGCCCTCACGGTTAAACTGGTACTCCTCAAGAGCCGAAACCATCTCCGGCGCGGAAATATAAATCACGCCGTGACCGCCCTTTATCACCTCGTTAGCTATCGAAAGCGCAAGGTGAGTCTTGCCGAGCCCGGTCTTACCCGTCATAACTATACTGTCGCTGTCTTTGCCGAACGAAGCGGCGTATCTGACGCAGTAATTCAAAATATTGCCCATCTTTTGGCGGCAGTCCTCGGGGTAATACGAAAGGTCGAAGCTCTCAAAATCGCTGAGGTCGAGCGGAGAACGGCGGTTGAGGTCGTCGCAGGCTATCTGCTTTATGAGCTTTTTATAGCACTCGCACACAACGCCGTCCACATTTCCTGTGTCGGAACACCTCGGACATACATAGCGCGGGCTGAACGATTCCTCGCTTACGCCGGCGGCTTTATATATATCACTAAGCTCGCGCTGAAGCGCGAGATTTTTATTTTTTATCTCCTCCATGCCCTCTCCGCGTCCGGCAAGCATCGCCCTCGCTATGCCGGTGAAGGTGTGGCTCAATTCGTTCTCTATCGCCTTTGCCCTCGGGTATTTCTCGTAAAAGGCGTTTCTCACCCTCTCGGCCTTTCTCTTCGCATCAAGCCTGCGCTCGTTCAATATCCTGTCGGCCCTGTCATATACGCTTTTGCTGTAACCCAATATCCGCACCGCCTTACTTAAATTCGTCAATACTCTCAATCTGCTTAATATCGTACGAGGTTTTTCTCTCCTGCTTTGGCTTTTCCTTTGCATTAAGCTCCTCTATCTCCTTGATAGTGCAGGCTCCTCTCTTGTGCCATTTTTTTATTATCCCGTCTATATATCTTAAGCTGTATTCGCCCTTTGTGTCAACGCAAATCTCATATGCGAGCCTTAGCGCCTCGCGATTGTAGCCCCATTCGTTGAGCCAGCGGTTCGCCGTTTCCATTTGATTTTTAGTCGGCGAGCCGGGATTTTTCAGCCCGAATATACTGCTCGCTATCCCCCACGCGTCGCACTGCTTTTCAAATACCTTTATCTTTTCCTCCGCCTTTTCCAGACTGTCGACTCCGTCGCGCGCCCACGCCATACCCACGCTCTCTATATATTTCATTCCGAACTTCTCGCGGCTGACGCAAAATTGCAGGAGCATTGATATTACATCGACCGGCAGTCCGTCCATATCGTGAAGGTTGAGAAGTATCCCGAGGTCGCCGGTGGACAGCGGCTTGCCGATTATAGACTGAGCGGTGTCGGCGAGATAGGCGAACTCCTTGTCCTCCATTATCCTTTTCGTTATGTACACCCCGTCCGGTCTTATCGGCCGCGTAGGCTTTCGCGGCGGCGCCGTCTGCAAAGCGGCTCCGGCGTTCAGGCTGTTATCCTCCGCTTTGTTTTCGCCGTGCGCGTCCTCCGGTGCAAGGGAGCTTTCGCATCTTTTAAGCAGACCGCGTCCAATCCAGAAATCTATGCACTCCTCCGCGTCCGACGTATCCAGCGACAGCGCGCCGCACAGCGCCTCAAGGCTTATCGCCTCTCCGCCGTGGCGCAATATATACAACAGCGTCTTGAGATGTTTTTCCTTTGCGAGCTTTATGTGCTCGTCCACGACTGCATTTGGAACGGCAAAAACGCCGTTCCAGCAGCCCAAATCAATTTTTATATTTTCCATATTCACACCCGAGAGCAATTCAAACCGGAGCATTTTCGGACATACCGCAGTTATTTTCAGCCGCGATTTGAAATTTAATGATATTGATAATTATATCACACCCGACGGCACAAAAACAACACGCGAAAGAATTAAAACGCGGCGGCGACAATAAATCCGAATTAAGCCGTGTCCCGCGTTTCGGTCGCTTAAAAATTTCAAAACGTCCTCGGCAGGCTATACCGTATAAGCAAAAACCGACGGGCGCAAAAATCGCCTGTCGGTCAAATTCAGCTTTCTTTAATGATTCATGGGAATATCCCATAATACTTGCGGTCATACGCACGCCTTGCGGCGCATAAATATTAATAAAGCGGTATTTGAAAAAATCAGTCCTCGCAAAGCTCGGTTAAGCTCCGGATGCAATGTTCACAAACAACCTTACCCTTATAGCTTGTAATATTCTCCATATTTCCGCAGAAGATACAGGCGGGATTATATTTTTTAAGCATAATTCCGTCTTCGGCGGTAAAAATTTCGATTGCGCTGCCGCTTGAAAGCTCATATTTTTTTCTCATATTCGCAGGAATGACTATCCTGCCCAGGTTATCGACCTTACACAAGCAACCTGCCGGTTTCATATTTTTTCATCTCCTTTTTTTACATATATCGTAATTTGTAGTAATTATACCAAATTATGGCATAATTGTCAATACCAATTAATAATTTGTTGAAAAACGGTGATTTTATGATGAATTACATCTGGTCGGGCATCATTATATTAAGCATAGTCTATTCCCTGTTCACGGGCGGAAGCGAAGCCCTCACAAACAGCGTTATGGACGGCGCAAAAAGCGCTCTCGCTCTGATAGCGGCTACCGCCGGAATGATGTGCTTTTGGTC
>CANPZK010000161.1 GCA_947588875.1 uncultured Clostridia bacterium | reverse complement strand
ATGCCCGAGTGTGAGCGAACGCCGTTGCGACGGACATGGAGCTTTTTTGCACAACGTCGAGCACGTCCTGCCATTCTGGCATGGGAACGCAGTTTTTCATTATTTCGTTAATATCGGCGCTGTTCTTTACAGCCCTGACCTCCTGAGCGGGAGCGGTTATTATCGGGTCGGGAGTTATCTCGGACGCGATGTGCGAGTCGCTGTGGGAGTTGCTGTGAGCGGGAGTGAGAGCCTCCGAATTGAATTGACTTTGAGAGGCAGCCTCCTGCGAGGGCTGATTTTGCATAGAAGCCGAGCCGCGGCCGCTGGATATGCTCCCGCGCTGTCCCTCCGAAATCGAGCCGCCGGAGCGGAGCTTTCGCTCCAATGCGGACAAGCGGTCGAGAACAGAGTCGATATCAGGCGACGTCTCGGGCGAGCATATCTTTATGAGAGCCATTTCAAGCTCGGTTCTGCCGTTTCCGCCCCTCGACATTCTGCCGCAGGCGGTCTGCAAAACGTCCATGGCGTATATTATCTCTCCGAGCGAGATAAACCTCGCCTGGCGCTCCGCGCGGGAAAATTCGTCGTTCGACAAAACGATAAGCTCGCGCGGGTTTTTCAGGGTTTTTATCAGCATTAAATCGCGAAAGTATGAGATAAGCTCGCGGCAGAGCTGTACCATATCCTTTGATGACTTGTAAAGCTCGTCGACCGTTATGAGAGCGCTTGAACATTCGCGCTCCTTCAGGCTCTCACCAAGTGCGAAAAGATAGTCGCGGTTTGCAAGTCCGGCGACCTCGCGCACGACCTTCTCCGTTATATCGGAGGACTCGCCTATACAGCGGTCGAGGATAGACAGAGCGTCGCGAAAAGCCCCGTCCGAGATGATTGATATAAGGGCGGCGGCGTCGTCGGTGAGAGAGGCGTTCTCCTCGTTTGCAATGTATATAAGCCGCCTTGACATGGCGTCGGGCGGTATCCGGTGGAAATCGAATCGCTGACAGCGCGAGAGTATGGTCGCGGGCAGCTTGTGGACCTCGGTAGTCGCGAGTATGAATATAACGTGCGCGGGCGGCTCCTCAAGCGTTTTGAGCAGAGCGTTGAACGCGCCCGCCGAGAGCATATGCACCTCGTCAATGATATATACCCTGTATTTTACGTCCGCGATTGTCGGCGTAAGCGTTGCCTCGTCTATTATCGTCCTTATGTTGTCAACTCCGGTGTTGCTCGCCGCGTCTATTTCAACTACGTCATACAATTTTCCCTCGGCAAAGTCAACGCAGTTTTTGCACTTGCCGCAGGGGTCGCCGTCATGCCTGTCAAGACAGTTTACCGCCTTGGCGAGTATTTTCGCGCAGGTCGTTTTTCCCGTGCCGCGGCAGCCGGTAAAAAGATAAGCGTGGTTTATCCTGCCTGATATCAGCTCGTTTTTAAGAGCGGTGGTTATGTGCTCCTGCCCGACAACGTCGCAAAAGCGCGTGGGCCGCCATTTCCTGTAAAGAACCTGATACAAAGCCGCACCTCCCAATAATAGCCCGTTTTATAAATTGCCCGTGCCGTAAATATAAGCATAAATAAAGCAAGCCAGAGCCTTCGGTCATTATAATATGTGAACGACAGACTTACTGTATCGCATCGGAACATCCGCTTAATGCTGCTCGGTTCCCCGCCTGACATGGTTCACGGCATCCAATCGCACAGGGCCTGCCGCTCGCATATTATAACGAAAGATTTTCTGACTTGCTTTAACCGCCGCTGAACCGACGATAAGATTATTATACAAGGATTAAGCGCTTTAGTCAAGGCTTATTTTGTCGAGGATTTTTTGCATAGCGCCGGTTTGAGTTGATTTTCCCGAATCGGGGCTGCCGCGTTAATGCGCCGCAGTCGGTTTGAGCGGGAGTTTGGGCTCGGGCGGCGACCCGCAAATTTTCGCCTGCGGCGAAAATTTGCCGGAAAACGCGGCGGGGCAGGGTTGGAGCCTTCGTCGGGGGAGTGTGAGCGCCGCGTTTTCCCGTGCGGCTCCGCCGCACGGGTCGCCGCCCGAGCCCGATTTTCCGCACGCACAAAAAAGGAGCGGGAATGCGGCAGCGGCAAGGAGCGCTGTCAAAATAAGCGCCGACAAACAAAACGGAGCTGCTTGTCGCAGCCCCGTTGATTTGCTCATATTAAAGACAAATTTATAAATCAAACAACTCCCTGAGCGAGCATAGCGTCCGCAACCTTTTCAAAGCCTGCGATATTCGCGCCGGCAACATAGTTGCCCTCAAGACCGTAGCGCTTTGCGGCGTCCGCGATATTGTTGAAGATGTTTACCATAATGCCCTTGAGCTTAGCGTCAACCTCCTCAAAGCTCCATGAAAGGCGCATTGAGTTCTGGCTCATCTCAAGAGCAGATGTGGCAACGCCGCCGGCGTTTGCAGCCTTGCCCGGAGCAAAGAGAACGCCGTTTGACTGGAACACCTCAACAGCGTCCGGAGTTGAAGGCATATTAGCGCCCTCGGCTACCGCATATACGCCGTTCTTAACGAGAGTCTCGGCAGCAGCCTTGTCAAGCTCGTTCTGAGTAGCGCAGGGAAGAGCAACGTCGCACTTAACGGACCAGTCGAACTTGCCCTCGTGGTACTCTGCGTTCGGACGATAATTCTTGTATGTGCTGAGGCGCTCTCTCTTGACCTCCTTGATCTCCTTAACAGCGTCAAGGTCGATGCCCTCGCTGTCGTAGATCCAGCCTGTTGAATCGGAGAGAGTAACTACCTTTGCGCCGAGCTGAGTAGCCTTTTCAGTAGCGTAAATCGCTACGTTGCCCGCGCCGGAAATGCTTACGACAGCGCCGTTGATGTCCTTGCCGTTGTGCTTGAGCATCTCCTCGGTGAGGTAGAGAAGTCCGTAGCCGGTCGCCTCTGTTCTTGCGAGAGAACCGCCAAAGTTGAGGCCCTTTCCTGTGAGAACGCCCTCGTAGCAGTTGCGGAGCCTTTTATATTGACCAAACATATAGCCGATCTCACGAGCGCCCGTTCCGATGTCGCCGGCGGGAACGTCGGTGTCCGCGCCGATGTGGCGCTGAAGCTCAGTCATAAAGCTCTGGCAGAACGCCATTAC
>CANPZK010000160.1 GCA_947588875.1 uncultured Clostridia bacterium | reverse complement strand
GTCCGGCTCTAATTGCATCTCAATGAGATTTCCGAGTATATCGGCATATCCTTCCTCAACCGCGCCGGTGTCGTTGAAGTAAGCCCCGGAATCGTTATACGACTCTCTTATTCCGTGAGAGAACTCGTGCGCGGCAATGTCAAGAGATGTGCTGAAGGGGAAGATGCCAAACGCGAAGCGGGCAAATCCGCCTCGGGGTGACATAAAGCAGGCGTTATCCTCTTCAAATCCCTTTGGCGAGTAACCGAAGCCTACGGCTATCGGCATACCGTGGCCGTCGATAGATTCGATGCCGTGAGCCTTATAAAAGTCGTAAACCTTTCTTATGTTTTCAAAAGCGGTGACAAAGATCGGGTTGACGTCGCCGCTGTTTTCAAAGGTGTAAGCATAGAAATCGGTTGTTACATTGCTCGTGCTGCTAAAGTACGTTTTTGATGAGTCTACGCACAATATTTTTCTCTCCGTATCAACAAGGTAATAGCCCGACTCGTTCCTTGCCACAGGAAGAACTACCTCTTTGCCGAAGCTGTCGGTGAAGGTCATATTTTGAGTTTCAACGTTAAAGTAAACGTCGTTGTCATATTCGTCGCTGTCGGTATCAATGCTCGATGTTGACACTATATCGAGAACCTCGCCCTGTTGAACGTTTACAAACAGCTTAAAATATTGGTTTATATCGGCGGACGGCTGATCCTCGGTGTTGTCGCGCTGTAAATAAAACTCCCAGCATATGTTGTTTTTGTGTATGGAGAGCGCCGGCTCCTGCCCTGTGTCAAGGAGAGTAAAGCCGTTTTGCTCGCTGTAATTCGCGGCGATATTCCTCGCGTTCTCGGCGGATACCTTTATATCGTCCTCGGAAACCTCCATTCGAATCGCGGCGGGGTCTATCGAGCTTGAAAGGCAGAGGGTGTTGCCGTCCTTGTCAACGCCTATCTTTATGAACGCGTCGGACACCGTTGCAAGCCCCTGTGTTTGCTCAAAGGTGTAATATGTATCTCCGTTGTCAGTAACGTCGACCCTTATTGGGTCGATTGTTATATCATTTTCCTTTGCGTTCAGGAGAGTTTTGATTGCTTGGAGGGAGCTTAGCGCCGTTTCCCAGTTTGTGACCTTGTAGTCCGTGTATCGCCCGTTTATGAACGACACCTCGTTTGAATCCCTGTACCTGAGAACGGTCGCGTCGCCGTTGTTGAGAGCCTTTATATCGGCCTCCGTGTTGTCGTGTATCTCCGGCTGTTCGGGGAATTCCACCGTGAGGGTAACCGTTACCGTTTCACTGCCGAATTCAAGCTCCAGCTTGTCCTCTATAACGGTATATGCGCTCTCGTCGGCTGCCTTTGCGCTCAGCATCGGCATTGATACCGCCAAAACGGACGAGGCGAGGGTGAGGCAGAGCATTATGGACATCATGCGCCTGTTCTTTTTTACTATTACGAGAACCGTCGATGCGGAAACGAGAAGTACGGCGATGAGCAGTGCAATCACTGCGAAGAACGAATTGTCGCCGGTGTTAATTGTGCTTTGCTGTACGGTCTTGCCGTCCGTGACGGTCGCGCCGCCGGGCTTGCTGTTGTCCTTGCTGTTGTCCTTGCCGCCGTCGGACGGGGACGTTGACGGCTGAGTCGGTTCGGGGTTTGTCGCCGCACCTTCCGTGGCAGGTTCCGTCGCGGCGGGTGTCGTGTCGGAGGCGGCCTCCGACTTCAGGGAAATGTTAGCCGTCAGGCTGTCGCTCTGCTCGGATTTAAGCGAAACGCCCGTTTTCTGAGTATCGCCGGAAATCTCCGCGTTGTCGGAAACCGAGAGCTTGTAGTTTACGCCGTCTATGTCGTAATAGTTGGCGTTCTTGACCGTTGCGGTGACGGTCGCCCCGCTGTCGGTCTGAGAGTCTGCGGTGACCTCGCCGCTGATTCCGTAGGATACCGTCGCGGCTGACGCCGTGGACATACCCGCGAATAGCATAACGGAAACGAGAAGCATAGAGGCCGTGAGCTTAGCCAATTTTGATTTTGCTTTTTTCATCATGTTTATTTGCTCGTCCTTTCGAAATTAATAAAAAATCCGCAGTATCACGGGCTTTTTGAGCGTGACGCTGCGGTAAAATAATAACATAGTTTTAATATCGGGTCAATGTGTTCAGGACCTTGCGCCGTTTTAGAGCGGAGAGAAAATGATGGCAAAATATTGTAGATGATGAACAATATATGAACATAATGCTATATATTACGAAATAATATCGGTTATAATCTCAATTATAAGCTTTCAGACCCGAGCGGGTCGGTAAGAGCCGAGACGGAGAACCGCCGCTGAAAAATAACAGCGGCGGTTCATATTGCTTTATACCTTTAACGCCGTTACGCGGCGCTCTGTCCGGAAATTATTTCATTGTAATCTACGGTAAACACTCTGTCCTCGGTTATCGACCCCCTGTATATTTCCTGGGTCAAGCCCATGGGGCCGGCTGTGTCGTCCTCTATCCACACCAGAATAGCCGAAATATCCATCGGATAATAATATCCTTTTGCCGTTCCGTTGCTGTCGCTTGTATTCTGGCACTGTATAGTTTTTCCGGTGTCGGGGTCTTTATAAGCCACAATTCCCGACCATACGCAGTCGTCGGGCGCGTTTTGCAGGACGATATCAACCTCTATCGCTCCGTCGGGCTTTTCATAGCCGTCCCATGAGGTCGTGTCGTTGTCGAGCTGAGCCTTGTCGAAGATGGCGTTTACCGCGTCGAGGTATTGCGACAAGCCGTTGCGCTTGAGCGAGTAGTCTACAAGACCGGTAACCTCCCTGTATCTGCTTTTCGGCGTGAGAAGATAGAGAGTGTCCTTCCAGACCTCGAAATTATCCGCAATGCTTATCCCAATTTGCGACATTTGATAGCACACATGGGAGAGAATGGAGCTGTTCGTGTGTACCCCGCCGTGGTCGTCTACACTTCCGCTCGGGAAGCGAGAATTCATTTCATAGAAAACGTCGCCTACAAATTCGGGCTGAGCGAACATATGCGGATTTGCCATAGAGCGCTCCGGCGTTCCCGACTGCTCGCTTATATACCAGTTTACCGAATCGGAATTGTCCGGCTCTAATTGCATCTCAATGAGATTTCCGAGTATATCGG
>CANPZK010000159.1 GCA_947588875.1 uncultured Clostridia bacterium | reverse complement strand
CCGAACGCTGCGGTCGTCCAAATCATCAGAAGCATTGCGAGCATCTGAACGGTGGTCAAATCAAAAAGGCTGTTCCAAAAATCGTGGAAGAGCAAATATATGACAGTCCAAATCGCAACAAGCAGCATAGTCAGCCCGTGCATTGAGGACGCGTATTCATAACGCCTGTCCTCATATTTAACGAGTCCCTGCATATATACTCCCGAAGCAAGCTGCAAGGATACAAAAACAGTTATAATGCCGAGCCATGAATTAAAAACATTGTATTGACCGTATTCCTCTGTGGTTAAAATTCGCGTAAAAATCGGAGTGGTGATGCTCGAAATTCCTTTTTGCATAAATGAGCAAACCATGAACCAAAACGCGGCAAGCACCGGCGCAGGCAATGATTTGTATTTCCTCATTGCCTGCTTAATTTTATTTACCACGGCCGGAAACCACCTTTTTAATAGCATTTACTCTCTTTTGACCGAGCAGCTTCTTCGCAACATGCTTTGCGGCTGTTCCAACCGGAACATCAATACTTTTCATCATATCAATAGCTTTGCGTTCTTCGGCTGAATCCGTGAAAATTTCAAATAACATCGGCTTGTCGGTTATTTCAGGAGTAATAAATCTTTCATATACAGAATCGAACTCGGCTCTGTTTGAAGCCGTAAGATATTCAAAACCCAAGCTCTCCGCATAGCCTTTAACCAGCGTTCGAGATTTATTGCCAAAATGGCCCGCCGCAGCGATATAGGGGTTAAGATCTTTTTCGCCAATGTAAATATATGATTCCGAACCGCTGTGTTTAAATAGTCCGCCCCCTCCGTCGTTGACTAAAAGTATCCTTATATTGTTTCCTATATCTCTATTGCCAAGAGAGTTTAAATCATAGAAAAATGACAGATCACCGTTTACACAAAACAGCAGCTTTTCTTTTGCCGCGAACGACGCACCTAAAAATGACGACATTACACCGTCAATTCCCCTTGTTCCCGTATTGCTGTTGCTGCAAACACTTTCAGGAAAATTAAACATACTCCAAATCCGTATTGTATTACTGAGGCCGAGATGAATTATTGAATTTTCCGGCAGCTTTCCGGCTATACAAGATGCGGCGTAAACATTTGAAAATGGCAAATTTTCTACGGGCACAGCCAGATTCTCAACGACATTTAGACATTCTCTTAAATAGCTGTCTTTATCTTCGCATCCGCTTACACGGTAATTTTCAAAAAAGAAGTCCTCATTCATCTCAAAGACATTGGTCAATTTTTTAAATGTATCTCTTATTTCTCCGTCCGGACTGACTCTCCAAACCTCTTTAGCGCTCTTTAATCGAATAAAAGTTGCTTCATCTGCGGCAGGCTCGCCAATATGTATTAAGACATCTATGTTATTAAATATGTCATATACCTTGCTTTGGTTTGCGGCAAGACATGACATCACCTTATACTTCCCCTTATAACCGCTTGTGTGACCGCAAAACGCCACGGCATTGTGCGCGGCGCAAAACGCGTCAAGCGCTTTGGACTGTGCCTCGGTAAATTTCGCATGCGTTCCCACAAACACGGCAATTTTACCGTCGGGAAGCTTCGGAAGCCGGTCATTATACGTATAACGCCTTATACAGCGTGTTTTACACAGAGTTTTGGCGGTAAAATCAAGAATATTATTTTCGTCACTCCGAGGTAAATCAATATGCACAGGCCCTCCGCCGTGACGCTTAAGCTCAAGAAGCGCCTTGTTAATAAGTATATTGCTTTCCCAAATATCGGCTTTATTTTTTATAACAGGCAAATGCACCTTCAAATTAAATGTATCGGTTGGAGATTCGCTTCTGTCTATCGTCTGCGGTTGAAGGTGTCCTCGTCCTGCATAATCGTGTACTCCGGTTATAGCAAGTATCGGCAGTTTTCTGTAGTATGCCTCGGCTATAGCCGGATAATAGTTTCTTGACGCGACAGATTCTGTGCAAACTATCGCAACAGGCTCGCCGCTCTCGGCAGCCATTCCGCAAGCCATATATGCGGCTCCGCGCTCATCAACAGTTGAATACATTTCAAAATTACCGTTATACTGAAATCCCGGAACAATTGAGGCATGCATAGAACCCGGTGAAACGATAACACGTTTTATTCCGTGCTCAAGCATCAAGGAAACGAGCATCTGAACATTAAGATTTGTAGAGTATCCGTTAACCTTTTCCATAAATATAACCCCCTGTTATCAATCCTTTAAAGCGTCGCTTATAAAGGCATACGCAAACTTTCTATCCTCTTCAAGCTTTTTATGCGCAGTCGTATAATCTATATCCGTTTTGCGAACAAATTCCGATTCGTTTCGCACGTTTCTTCCCTCAAGACCATATCTCTTAAAGAAATCATCGTATTTAGCGTCCTCGTCCTTTCGCGCCCTGCGCAGAAGATAAAATTCTTTTTTATAATTCAAAGAAAAAGCGCAGGCGTGGAAGGAATCCGTGCATATAAAAGCCGCGTTTTTTATCAGCCAAACAAACTCGTATGGAGTGCCCTCGGTAAGCACAGTATAAGGCGCTTGCTCGTCTATATAGTGCATCGGCAGGACAACAATCTTCATACCCGTTGCTTTTTTTACAATTTTCATATAATCCCAATATCTCGGGTCGTCCATTACAAAATAGCAAAAAATAAATTTGCCGGCGGCAATATCCTGCGGGATCCTCGCCTTTTGGGCATACTTATCCCAAAAATCAGTGTCATGTAATAGAGTCGGGTCTATTACGTTTACTACCTCACGGCCGATTATAGGCTCCAACAACTCAACGGCTTTCTTTTCCCGAACTCCTATTGCTGTAAACTCGCTTAAATATTTTTTATAATAAGGATAATTCTTTTCCGGCAGTTCATTGGCTCCTATGCTTGTCGCGTAAGAGAATTTTTTTATTTTAGTATGATATGTAAAATCAAGAAACCATTTTCCCGGTATTCCAAAGCTCGGTTGCCATATGATATCGCTGCCAACTACAAAACACGGCTTGTCCTTTAATATTTCTTTCCAGTCGCGCCATTTATCAATAGTCAGCACCTTGTAATTTTCTCTCTCGTACTCATTAAGTCTTTTATTCCTTTCTACTACAATATATTTATGGTTAATATCCCTTACAGCCAGTAAGGAATTACCCATCTTGTTGCTTAAGC
>CANPZK010000158.1 GCA_947588875.1 uncultured Clostridia bacterium | reverse complement strand
GTTATTTTTAGAAATATGTATGTTTTTGTGAATTTATGTAATTCAATCTAAACAGCAGACTGCTATTACCGCTCTGTCCCGTTAGCGTTGCTGTATTTTTTTATATAAGATAGAAAGGAAAAGGTCGATATGCGTATAAAGCACCTTGCCGCTGCGGTTATTATTGCCCTTTGCTGTGCAGCCTCTCTCCTGCTCCCGTCATGCTCAGACGAAAAAGGGGGCATGGAAAATCTGAGCGAAGTGCAATTTACCAATAACAACATTTTTGCAAAAAGCCTATTTCAGGATTCCGGCACCGTGGACAACAACCTGAATAACGATAATAATTTCAGAACGGGCATGGCGTATTATGACGACTGCCTTTATTACGTCAACGACTCGGAATCAAACGAAATAAAGAGCATAGGCGACGGCGACCGTGAGCCGCTTTCATTTTCCGGCGGAGAATTTGCGATATATAACGGTAAACTGTATTATGTGAAAAACAATAAAATAATCGAAAAAGGCTTAACGGACAAGCGGGAGCGTGAAATTGCTTCGGGCGACACATTTTGCTTTTATGAAAATTATTTATTTACAAGGCATGACAACTCAATTATCAAGGTGGATTTAAAAAGTCTAAAATACGAAAAGGTATTTGAAAGCGATAAAAAAATACTCTGGCAGTCGGCTTGCGGCGGCAAGCTGTATGTAATATACAATAATACCCGTCTTTGTCTTGCGGCAATAGATCTAAACAGCAATAAATCTTCGGAGCTTGAATTAGACTGCGGCTTCAATAATTTTCTCGCCTGTGTTTTTGATAATAACCTTATTATAGGAAAAGGCAGCGCGATCTATAATTTTGATTTGACTACCGGCGAAAAGGTCGATTCCCTGAGCTGCAATAATCTCGTAACAATGACGGGAATAAACAACAAGCTGTACTTCAGCGCGCAAAAAACCACAACGGACGGCTCTGTAACGCACCTGACCGACAGCGAGGATAACGGCTTGTGGAGATACGACGTGTTGTCGCACGATAAGGACAAGCTCACTAAAGACTCATACAGCCGTATTTACGCGTGCGGAGATGAGTATATTTTTCTGTCAAAGACCAATAAACGCGATTTCGGCATATTTACTTCGGAGTCCGCAAACGCAGAGCTTTATCAAATGGACCTTAAAAGTGCGGATATAAAGAAAATCGCAGGCGGTTAAATTCTAACGCGTATCACAAATCTGTATATAGATTGCTTAGCACATTCAACCACAAACCGAAACACACTTGATTTTAAATTTTAATAATTATGAATAAATATTATTATCCTAAAAATTTATTGGATTCCATTGATAAGCTGTTTTTATTAAGCTACAATAAAATATTTGATTACATAGCCGTAGCGGTCATTTTATTAGCCTGCACATCAATAATTATAAATATCATTTTAGCCAATAAAAAGATTTGCAAGAAAACAACCGTGTTTTATAATATGCTCATAGATGTATCCGCTGTTATTTCTTTCGCCTTTGTGTTCTATATATCCATTCCATTTGTTATTTATGTATTTCAGCTAATGCTGTTTTATTATAACAACAGCAACGGTAAAACAGTTAATACCAAAGACCGGACCGAGGACAAAATAAGTAAACCTATTGTTTTCTTGATTTTGGCTATTGTCATTATAATTTCAATAGCAATTAATGCAATAGTTTTTTATAGGTGGATATTATGAAAAAATTCAACTTAAAGCATAACCGCGTTTTGTTTATTGAAACTATTGTAGCTGTAACAGTAATAATAATTATTATTTCTACGATATTGTATTCAATATTTTTCGACGTCTTTAATGATATTAGGCGTCAAAATTATGACGAACATTATTTATCGGAAATTTACCGGGAAGAAAAAGATAATCTTAATAAACTTGTTTCATTAATACAACAGAATGATATAGAAACAATATCTCACGGAATAACGATCGATAGAACGCAGAACTATTATTATCTTGCCTCTTTGTATTATCAGACAGATACAAATTTGTCAGAAACGGAGCTGAATTGTATTTCAGCCTATGCTTATAATATTTTTGACAAATATGATTTTGATGAAATAAAAAATGATAATGACAGTGTTACTTTTACATTTTTCTCAGCAAACATTGAGTTGGTTTACGGAAATTTATATGATCCGTTTAGCTCAAATGAAGATGATATAAAAATCAATGATAATTGGTCTATACATAAATTTGATTAACAATATAAATAAGAAAAATGTTTTTATCGGTTTTTAGAATTTCTATTTAACAACCAATTTGTCAAAAAGCAAGCGACAATTTAATGAGGTGGGATTTTATGCTTAGAGAGTATTTAAGCGATATAAGAGGTCTGCGACGATCTATGCAATTAACAATATATGAGGTGTCTATCTTATGAAATTTAAAAGTTGTTTTTCCATAGCTATTGTATTTATTATTTTTTTCACATCATTAACCGGATGCCAAAATCCACTTAGCAGCAAAAATTTTGCGGATTATAATATCGGCGATAGATTTGAAGGCAATAGAGATGGATATATGGTTAAATTAAATAATTGTTTTTTTGCCAGCATGCCATATAAAGAAACCGAGAAAAAAGAAATATATAAATTACTAAATTTTGATTCTGTTGATTTAACTGGTAATTCTCAGCTTTATTTTTCAGGCAGCTTTAATAAGTGTTACAGCCGCGAAGACAGCATAATTATAAAATCGGATTTAAATAATAACTATATTTTTATTGACTGCAACGATATTAAAAATCAAAAATCTTCATCGAGTATAGACGAGTTAAATGTTGATTTATCAACATACAGGGAAATTATGTAAAAACACAATTTAATCTATATAGTACTTATTATTATGGCTTTAGGAGGTCTGCGACGATTTATGCAATTAACAATATATGAGGGGGCTATCTTATGATAATAAATATCGAAACCAATCTTTCATTAAATAAAATTGAAAATATTCTTTCAAATAAAATATGTTGTAAATATCCCTTCTTTAATTGTGATGATTATAAATTAGGAATAAATTGGGTAAGCAATAACAAAAATTTTATTTGCTTATTTTATGAAGATGATACAAAAGATAGATGGGGATATCAAACTAAGGTTAAATCTTTCTTTTACGGCAGAGCAATCAGGATTAAAAATAAATACAGAATTA
>CANPZK010000157.1 GCA_947588875.1 uncultured Clostridia bacterium | reverse complement strand
GCACCGTTATAAAACTCATCGTAGTTAAAAGTTGAAGCGTCACTATCAGCCGCTATGACCGGGACAGATGCCATTGAAAATATCAGCGCAAGCGATAGTACGAGAGAAATAATTTTGCCGATCTGCCGTTTTGAGATTTTGACTCGCGTTCTTGTTCTTTGTTCTTTCATTGCTTTAATTCCTCCTGTAAATAAAATTTTTATGTTTAACTCCGTTAAAAATATAAATAGCCCGTCAAAACTAAATATATCCTTATCTCGATTATAGTCATAATTATGACTATTGTCAAGCATAAAAACATAGATTAATTTTATATTGGTGGTAATATGATCAAGTATACGCCTTTTTGGGAAACGCTGAAGAAAAGCGACGAAAGCACATATACGCTTATCCACAAACACAACATCAGCAGCGCCACTATTGACAGGTTAAGAAAAAATCAGGGCATCAGCACAATGAAGATTGACGACCTTTGCAGAATTCTCCACTGCCGGGTAGAGGATATTCTCGTTTACGAGGACGAATGAATAACCGTTCGCTCACGCTGAGAGCGCCGGATAATTGCATATGTATTTTTCGACGCTCAATTTCTGCGTCGATTTTTTATTTTTATTATTTATTTTTGCATACTCCTCTTATACATCGTAAAATTAAAAGTATTATTACAATATATATCGGATAGTTCTGAATATGCGTTTCAGTAAATCGGCAATTACCCGTTGCAATTTACGGAAAAACGTGTTAACATAATACTGTCACACAAACTTAATAATTTTTGCTCTAAGGGTAGTGTTTTTTACATTCGGTAAAAATGCTGTCTCTATTTATGCATTCCTTAGAGCAAGTATAAAGTTTGTGTGACAACAATCAGAGATACGCATTTTTCGGTGCGTGGCTTTGGTTGCGCACCTTTTTATTTTTTGGGGGTATGTAAAAATAAAAATTAAGGAAAAACTGACCGTATTATATAAAGGAGGTGAGATTTTGAAGAAAGTATTTATGTCTTTAGCAATTATTGGAATTATGTTATTAACATTAGCAGGATGTACAACAACTAAATCTTATACATTTTCAGTTGAAACTGATGACAAAATAAAAGTCGAATTAAATACAACTGATGGTTATGATTTGTCTTCGGATTTACCTTTTACAGTTTCTAAAGACGGAAAGACATTAAGTCAAGGAACATTCATAGAAGTTAGTTCTTATGATGAATATGTCAATGTTGCCAATACCGATTCTTTGGCAAAGGTTATTGATCAAGGCTCAAAAGGCGAAATTGAATACGTATTCTATTCTTATAACGATTCCGAATATAACTATATTATAAAAGTCAAAAATTCAAATACAGGAATTATTCTCGGCAATCCAAACTCTCAGGAAGAAGCAGAGAGGTGTTTTGAATTATTAACATTCACTTTAGAATAATAAAATATTCTGTGAGATAGTATTGCAGAAAAACCCGAAATTCAGGTAAGCCGGATTTCGGGTTTTAAATATTTAAGATAAAATACAGGAAAAACGAAAAATTGAGCTGTGCCGAATTTTCGTTTTCCGCTATTATGTTTGTGTGTAGTAACATAATTAAATATACTCCTTTTTGGGAAACGCTGAATTATTCTTTAAATCAAACCGTATTCCCGCCGCTTTTTTTCTCACAATATTGACATTCCGCCCGCCGAATGCTTTAATATATTTGTATAGTTATATCCTGAAGGAGTGAAACGTATATGAGTATTCAAAACGAGCTTGAAAGGCTGATGGACGGAGCAAAGAGCGACGCCGCTCTGCGCCGCGAGCTTATCGGCGCGGCAAAATCAGACGACCCGATGAAATCCTTCTGCGACGTGTGCGTTAAAAACGGCTACGAGATATATCTCGGGGAGCTTTTCGCCTACGGGCAGGATATGAACGACGCGAAGCTCAGAAGCGTAAACGGCGGCGGAGTAAACGCGATAGACGGCTGGGACGACACGTTCGGGCTGCTGATAAAAGAGCTGGAGGATATGAAAGACTGAAAACAGAGGTGATTTAAAATGGCTAAGGGTGCGAATCAAAAGCTGAAATGTATGTACCTTGCGAAAATTTTGCTTGAAAACACCGACGAGGACAACGCTATGACAATGAGCGACATAATATCGGCGCTAAAGACCTACGGCATACAGGCGGAGCGCAAGAGCATATACGACGATATGGAGGCTCTGCGCGTTTTCGGGATAGACGTAGCCACGAGAAAGGGCAAGAGCTTTGAATACTTTATCGCCGAGCGCGATTTCCAGCTTCCCGAATTAAAGCTGCTTGTGGACGCGGTTCAGTCGTCAAAGTTCATAACCGAGCGCAAGTCCGAGCAGCTCATAAAGAAGATGGAGCGCCTCGCGAGCAAGCATCAGGCGAGCCAGCTCCAAAGACAGATATGTATTAAAAACCGCGTAAAGACGATGAACGAAAGCATATACTACAACGTCGATAAGATACACACCGCCATTTCCACGGGCTGCAAAATCTGTTTTAAATATTTCGAGTGGAAGGCGTCCTTCGGCTCCGGAGAAAAGCTCCAAAAGCAGCTCAAGCACGGCGGGCAAAATTACATAATAAGCCCTTGGGAGCTTACTTGGGACGACGAGAATTATTACCTCATAGGATACGACAGCCTGAGCGATATGGTCAAGCATTACCGCGTTGACAAGATGATGTCGATTGAGCTGTCGCCCGAAAAGCGAGAGGGTCAGGAGTATTTCAAGGACTTCAATATGAGCGAGTATCAGAAAAAGATATTCTCAATGTTCGGCGGCGACGAGGAAAAGGTAACCATGTGCTTTTCCAACGACAAGATAGGCGTAGTTGTCGACCGCTTCGGAAAGGATATTATTATCTCGCGGTACGACGACGACCATTTTCAGGTTTCCGTCAACGTCATAGTCAGCCCGCAGTTCCTCGGCTGGGTGTTCGCGCTCGGCGACGACGTAAAGCTGCTCTCGCCGAAGTCGGTCGTATCTCAGCTTAAAAAGCAGAGCAAAAAGGTGGCTAAGCTCTACAAGGATAAGGACAAGGACAAAAAGTAAAGGCTTAAAAAAGCATATAAGCGCCCGATGTGATCTGTCGGGCGCTCCAAATTGTCGAAAAAATATATTCGCCTTGATTGATTTTGCAAAAAACTCCACTTTTTTGGGGAACCCCCGGCGAGGGTTCCCCACCGAAAAACAGTCCACCGGACTGTTTTTCGCCCCTCCTGCGCTTTGAAACGCAA
>CANPZK010000156.1 GCA_947588875.1 uncultured Clostridia bacterium | reverse complement strand
AAGAATTTCTCTATACTCGCGGTTGCCGAGGGCGCGATAACCAAGGAGCTTGCCGCCATGCCGAAAAAGCAGAGAAAGGCTGCGGTGGCAGAAATGCCTTACCCGTCAATCTCCTATCAGATAGCCCATGAAATCGAGCAGGCGACCGGTCAGGAAACGAGAGTCACCGTTCCCGGACACTTCCAGAGGGGCGGCAGTCCCTGCCCGTATGACAGAGTGCTTTGCACGCGCCTCGGAGCGAAGGCGGCGGAGCTTATAATAAATAAAAAGTACGGCAATATGGTCGCGCTCGTAAATAACGAGATAGTATCCGTGCCGCTCAGCGAGATAGCCGGAAAGCTCAAGGCGGTTCCAAAGGACAGCGAGGTAATCAAGGCGGCAAAAACGCTCGGCATCAGCTTCGGCGAATAAATTTAATATTTTTAACAATAGCTCACACAACAGCTATATTTATCTGTAACACAATCAAAGCCTCTTTTTCATATTATGTTAATAAAATGAAAAAGAGGTGATTTTTTGTGGATAAGCCGTTGATTGCGCTTACCTCAATAACGCACGCAATGAAAGGCAAATCGCTTCTTCTTGGATATGGAATTTTTTCGGAAATTCAAAGAACGCCAAAGGGAAGAGGAGTAAAGAGCTGCGGATACAGCCTTTATGTGCCGAAAAGAACAGATGAAGCTCAGGCAATACTTGTTGATAACGGAATCGCTGTGCTCGGAAGGGTGCAGGGTGATCGAAGATGATATATTTTGACAACGCCGCAACAACATTTCCAAAGCCTGCCGCCGTAGTCAGGGAGGTAAACCGCGCGATAACTATGTACGGAGCAAATCCGGGTCGCAGCGGTCACAGCCTTTCGATGAAGGCGAGCAGTATTATATATGAATGTCGCTCTGCGATAGCAGGGCTTTTTAATGCGGAGAACGTGGAAAACATAGTTTTCACGCTGAACTGCACGCAGGCGATAAACACCGTGCTAAAGGGCCGCTTAAAAAGCGGGGACCACGTTGTAATCAGCAACCTTGAGCACAATTCCGTAACAAGACCGCTGAAGGCGCTTGAGGAGAGAGGCGTGAGCTTCACCCAGGCGGCGGTCTATGAAAACGACAACGACGCGACTGTAAACTCGTTTAGAAACGCGATAAACGCGCATACAAAGCTCATAGCCTGCACTCACGCATCAAACGTGTGGGGTACAAAACTGCCGATAGAGCGGCTTGCCGCGCTCGCGCACGAATACGGGCTTGAAATAATGGTGGACGCCGCGCAAAGCGCCGGAGTCGTGCCGCTTGACGTCAAGGAAAGCGGCATAGATTATCTCTGTATGCCGGGCCACAAGGGGCTGTACGGGCCGACCGGCACCGGAGTTATGATAGCGCGCGATCCCGATAAGCTCAGCCCGCTGATTCAGGGAGGAACGGGCAGCAGCTCAATCTCGTTTGAGCATCCGAAATTTATGCCGGACAAATTTGAGGCGGGAACGGTCAACGTCATAGGCATAGCGGGACTGCTCAGAGGCGTTGAATTTGTAAAGGCAAAGGGGATAAAAAGAATATTCGCACACGAGATGCGCCTTATAAAGAGATTGTACGAGGCTCTGTCGTCAAACCCGCGAGCGGAGCTTTACACCGCGTATCCGAATGAAAAATACTGCGTTCCGCTTCTGTCGTTCAATATCAAGGGAATAAACAGCGAGGAGGCGGCGGAAAGATTAAATAAGGGCTTCGGAATAGCGGTCAGAGCCGGACTGCACTGCGCGCCGAGCGCACACATTGCAAAGGGTACTCAGGATATAGGCGCTATCAGAGTCTGCCCCTCCGTATTCAATACGGACGCGGATATTCAGCGGCTCATAAACGCCGTAAATAAAATTCGCTAAAGGTATTTGCAACAGCCGATTTTTATGCTAAAATAATTTATAGGCGCATATTGTGTGCGAAATAAATTAAGAAAGGAATCGGTTATGGATTTTCTGGGTGCATGGTTTGATAATATTCTCGCAATTATCAAAACATTTCAGATAAAGGATTTCATAGATATTCTGTGCATAACCTTCGTAATATTCGGAATTTTCAAATTGGTCAGAGAAACGCGCGCGGAACAGCTTTTAAAGGGTATAGTGGTGCTTGTAATAGTTTACTATCTGTCCTATATCCTGCGGCTGACTATGTTTACGGCGCTGCTCGGAAACTTCTTTGAATTCGGAGTTATTATACTTTTCATCATATTCCAGCCGGAGATAAGAAAGGCTCTTGAACAGATAGGGCGGAGCAATATCACGGGCAAATTTAAATTCGGCGCTCAATCCAACAGGGATAATGAGCTTATGGCGGCGCAGCGCAAGGCGATAGACGCTGTGGCGAGCGCCTCAATGGTTTTCCATTCGTCCAAGACCGGCGCGCTGATAGTCTTTGAATGCTCCACAAAGCTCGGCGATATAATAGAAACCGGCACGGTGGTCGACGCGGAGCCGTCCGTATCAATCCTTGGAAACATTTTCTTCAACAAGGCTCCTCTGCACGACGGCGCGGTAATAATGCGCGGCGGCAAGATATACGCGGCGGGCTGTATCCTTCCTCTTACAAAAAGCGAAAATATTGACCCGTCGCTCGGCACGCGGCACAGAGCCGCAATAGGAATGAGCGAGGAATCCGACGCCGCGATAGTGGTTGTTTCGGAGGAAACGGGAAGCATATCGTTCGTATATAAGGGGAAAATTGCGCGCGACCTCACCCGCGAGGCCCTCGTAGACAGACTGAACCGCTGTGTTCTGCCCGTTGAAAAAACCGATTTGGTCGAGCTTATTCCCATCTTCTCCGCCAAGAGAAAGGAGAAGAAGCATGAAAAAAAATAAACTTCAAGTATCAAAGCTTTTCAGAAACGACAAATTCCTGATAATATTCGCCTTTGTATGCTCTTGCGTTTTGTGGTTTATATTCTCTCAGAACTCAAGCGAGGACACGATAACTACCATAACCGACGTTCCCATAACGGTTCGGCTTTCGCAGGACGCGACGGAGGACGGTATGCGCGTTTTCAGCAAGAGCACCGACAAGGCGTCTGTCAGCATATCCGGCAACAAGATAACCGTAGGCTCGATAAAGCCCGAGGATATACTTGTCACCGCGACTCAGACGGGTACGATTTCCTCGATGAACTCCTACGCTCTCGAGCTGAAGGCGGAAAAAAACAGCAACAAATCCAACTACACTATCCTCTCCGTGGACCCGTCCTTTGTCAACGTGTATATAGACAAATACAGAGAA
>CANPZK010000155.1 GCA_947588875.1 uncultured Clostridia bacterium | reverse complement strand
GTTTGTTGCAACCAAATCAGTTGTAACAAGAGCAATATCAAAAGAAATACTGACCAAGCGAGGCTTAATCAGCATTTCAGATTACTACCAAAAGGTAGCACATATTTAATTTTGAATTGAACCGCCGTATGCCGAACGGCACGTACGGTGGTGTGAGAGGAGGGAAAAAATCCCTCCTACTCGATTATTGCCACAAAGCGGCTTTTCCAAATATCCCGAAAGTCCGAGTTTTCCTCTTTGGATTTCTCTATATAGTCTTTCGTGACAAAAGGGATTTTCTTCGTTGAATTTCGACAAAAAATACGCTAAAAAGATTGACATTTATGCGGCGTTGTAATAAAATATTTTAGTATAATCCGGTCGCAGACAGCGCAAAGCTCTCGAGCGATAAGCGCGGTCGGGACTTGATTAAGCGGGATCGGCAAATCCCGCGCCAATAAAAAAGGTGTTCGGCGGGCGGCGGCTTGCGAATACCGCAAAGGAAAGAGAGGCAGTTATTATGGACGATTTTTCAAGTATAATTGAAGTATTTGAGGATCTCGGCAAGGGCAACGCTTCTTTGGGTGTGGCGATAGCCATCGTGGGAATACTTATCTGCGTTATGGGCGTAATCGCGTTGGTGGTAAGCATCGTGCTTGGCGTAAAGTACTACAAGTACAACCGACGTGAAAACAGCGCTCATCTCACGGGTGAGGAAACCGCGAGGAGGATCCTCGACCAAAACGGCTTGCAGAACATTAAGGTTAAGTCGGTCGGCTCAATGCTGTTCGGCAACAGTTACAGCCATTATTTTAAAAAGGTAAGGCTGAGAAGGCGCACAAAGGGAAAAACAAGCGTAGCCGCGCTCGCTATGGGCGCGCAGAAATCCGCGCTTGCGGTTCTCGATAAAGAGGGCGACCCGGATATGAGAAAGCGCGTAAGGCTGTCCCCGTTTATAACGCTCGGACCGCTGGCGTTTATCCCGCTCATCGTAATCGGAGTCGTTGTTGACATTTTCCTTCTCAATTCTCAGGGCTGGTTCCTGATAGCGCTTATATGCATCGCGATGCTCTTCTATTTGTTTTCTCTGATTCTGTCTATTCTGACATTGAAAACCGAGAAAAAGGCTCAGCAGAGGGCATATGAGCTTCTCCGCGCCGGAGGAATGGCGACCGAGCAGGAGATAGAAGACCTGAAAAAGCTCTTCAAGCTCTACAATATCCAATACATAAACGATATTATAATCTCGGCTCTCGAGCTGCTTTATTACGTTTTGCAGATAGTTGCTGCGGCTCAGGGCGGAAGCAGCAGCAGCTCGTCAAACAACTGATGGCGGTAAAACAAACTGCTTAGAAAAAATAAAGATGAAAAGGAAAGCTCCCGAACAGACTTAAAATTTCTGTTCGGGAGCTTTCAATATGTCGAAAAAGTATTTCGCCCCTCCCGTGCGTTGAAACGCAAAAGATTTCTCGGCCTGCGGACTGCGCCAAGCGGCGCGCCCACTTGACCCCCGCCGCATTTTAAAAAGAAAAGGCGGGCGAAAGCCTTTATTTTCTCCTGATAAATCAGGTTTATCGGCAAGAGGAAAACTCCCAAACAGAGTGGATTTCTGTTCGGGAGCTTTTATATTTATGCGAGAGAGTCGCGCTTTGAGCCGTTAAGCGGCGCTTTTACCGGAAATTATTTCATTGTAATCCGCGGTAAACACTCTGTCCTCGGTTATCGATCCGGTATATATTGTCGGAACCAAGCCCAGAGGACCGGCTGCGTCGTCCGCTATCCACAGCAGAATCATCGCCTCATCCATCGGGTAATAATATCCTTTGGCTGTTCCGCTGCTGTTGCTTGTAATCTTACACTCTACAAGTTTTCCGGTGTAGGGATTTTTAAAAGCCACAACTCCTGCCCATTCGCAGTCGGCAGGCGCGTTTTGCAGGACGATATCAACCGCTATCGCTCCGTCGGGCTTTTCATAGCCGTCCCATGAGGTCGTGTCATTGTCGAGCTGAGCCTTGTCGAAGATGGCGTTTACCGTGTCGATGTATTGCGACAAGCCGTTGCGCTTGAGCGAGTAGTCTACAAGTCCGGCAACCTCCCTGTATCCGCTTTTCGGCGTGAGAAGATACAGAGTGTCCTTCCAGACCTTGAAATTATCCGCAATGCTTATCCCGCTTTGCGACATTTGATAGCACACATAGGAGAGAACGGAATTGTTCGTGTGTACTCCGCCGTGGTCGTCTACGGATCCGCTCGGGAAGCGCGAATTCATTTCATAGAATACGTCGCCCACAAACTCGGGCTGAGCAAACATATGCGGATTAGCCATAGAGCGTATCGGCGTTCCCGACTGCTCGCTTATATACCAGTTTACAAAATCGGAATTGTCCGGCTCTAATTGCATCTCAATGAGATTTCCGAGTATATCGGCATATCCTTCCTCAACCGCGCCGGTGTCGTTGAGGTAAGCTCCGGAATCGTTATGCGACTTTCTTATTCCGTGAGAGAACTCGTGTGCGGCAACGTCAAGAGATGTGCTTATTGGGTAGCTGCTGAACGCAAAGCAGCCAAATCCGCTGAAGGTTGACAAAAAGCCGGCGTTGTTCTGCTCCATTCCGCCTATCGAGTAACCGAAGCCTACGGCTATCGGTATACCGTTGCCGTCGAGAGAGTCGATGCCGTGAGCCTTATAAAAGTCGTAAATCTTTCTCATGTTTTCAAAAGCGGTGACATATACCGGGTTGATATCGCCGCTGTTTTCAAAGGTGTAAACATAGAAATCGGGTACTACGGAGCCCGGGGTGTCAAAGTAAGTCTTTTGCGAGTCTACGCACAATATCTTTCTCTCCGTATCAACAAAGTAATAGCCCGACTCGTTCCTTGCCACAGGCAGTACGACCTCTTTGCCGAAGCTGTCGGTGAAGGTCATATTCTGAGTTTCAACGTTAAAGTAAACGTCGTTGTCATATTCGCCGCTGTCGGCGTCAATGCTCGATATCGACACTATATCGAGAACGTCGCCCTGTTGAACGCTTACAAACAGCTTAAAATATTTGTTCATATCGGCGGACTGCTGGTCCTCGGTTTTGTTGCGCTGTAAATAAAACTCCCAGCATACGTTGTTATTATGTACGGATAGCTCCGACTCCTGTCCTATGTCAAGGAGAGTAAAGCCGTTCTGCTCGCTGTAATTCGCGGCAATCTCCCTTGCCTTCTCGGAGGATACATTTATATCGTCCTCGGAAACGTCCACCATTGTCGCGGTGGGGTCTATCGAGCTTGAAAGGCAGAGTGTGTTGCCGTCCTTGTCAACGCCTATCTTTATGAACGCGTCGGACACCGTTGCAAG
>CANPZK010000154.1 GCA_947588875.1 uncultured Clostridia bacterium | reverse complement strand
CCTTGTCGAGCACCTTTACAGCCTCGTCAACGATTTCCGGACCTATTCCGTCTCCCTTGAGCAAAACGAGCTTATAATTTTTCATTGTTATCTCTCCAATTCAAATTTAATATTTGCTTATTTAAGTATGACATACGAGCGCGAATAAAAATGTAAACTATGCTACAATTCAATTCCATTCGCCATAATTTTCTTCATCTTCATTCTTCTCATACGGGGCAAGCGCGTAAACCTCGCAGACCTTGTCCCTCTGCCACAGCAGAGTATTTATCCTTATAGAATATCCGAAGCCGTTGTCCATCTGCCAGTCATACGGCTTGGCGTGCGGAATGCCGTATACGGACAGTAAATTCATTATAACGCCGCCGTGAGTTATGATTACGGCGCTCGTTTCACCGGACGAAATAAGTCCGTTCACTATTTTTTCAAAGGCTTTGCATATTCTTCTCAGAAAGGCTTCTCCGCTCTCGCCGTTCGGGGGCGCGGTTTCTGTCGAATTTGACAGCCATTTTGAAAAGTTGGGGTCGCCGGCAAGCTCCGCCGCGGTCTTGCCCTCCCAATCACCAAAATCACATTCGGAAATTTCCCCGACTATCCTCGGCGGGAGCGACGGATAGAGTATGGCGGCGGTTTGGGTGCATCTCTGCAGGGGACTTGAATAAAGTATGGGCGCGCCCGGATAATCAAACTCCCGAGAGTATTTTTTCAGCAGGTCGATCCCTCTCTGAGAAAGCGGAATATCCGTAGAGCCGATATACTTTCCCTTTTCGTTTTCAGCGGTAAGACCGTGCCTAATCAGATGAATTTGGTAAGATTTCATAAATAACTCCTTAAAATACTGTTATATTGACGAAGAACGCGGACTTTACAAATTGTTGATTTTATTATATACTATGGGTATATTAATTACAGTGCTGTAATTCTTTTGTTTTTTATTTTTAAACTCTTTAACATTTTTTTAATTTACATTGCAGGTGTAGACATGAACAAGGATTTTTCAAGAATAATTTCTTTACTTCGTAAGGAAAAGGGACTGAGCCAAAAACAGGTTGCGGCTGAGCTTGGCATATCGCAGGCCCTTTTGTCACATTACGAAAAGGGAATAAGAGAATGCGGTCTTGATTTTGTGGTAAAGGCTGCGGATTATTACAATGTTTCTACGGATTATCTTCTCGGCAGAACTCCTCAGCGGAACGGCGCTACCATATCTGTCAGCGATTTGCCGGAGGCCCATTCGAGCGACATTAAGCCGAACTTTACCGGCGGCAATCTCCTCTCTGTCCTGAATAAAAAGCTGATAATCAACTCGATAGAGATAATATTCGATATGCTTGAAAGCATCGGCAGCAAGGGACTTACAACGGAAATTTCAAATTATCTGATGTTCTCCGTCTATAAAATGTTCAGAACGCTTTACAGCTCCGCCGAAAAAAATCCTCAGGGGCTTTTTTCGATAGATTCCGCCATAGCCGGAGGCATATTTTCAGCCCTGCAAAGCGTTTCGGAGGCATACGCGTCATCGCTTGCAAGCGGCTGCGGCTGCGACGGATACGAGGGTATATCGGCAAACAGACTTCCGGCTCTGTCGCCCGATGTGATAGCTAAAAAATACCCGCTGTACGCTACCTCACTGTTTAACCTTATCCAGTACTGCGAAAACAACGCAAACAGAAAATGATCAGCTTAAAGGCCTTATCGTGAAAAAGTCTCGAGCAAAAATTTCATTCAGCGACCGCACCCCTTTCAGGTAAATCAAAAATCAAAGGCAAGCGAGCGGCGGCACTTTATGATTATTCTATCACAAGGAAATAAAAATCGCAACGGAGAAGGAAAAAACGAAAATTTACTGTTGTCACATAAGAAAAGCCCGACAACCGCCTGATGGGAACGGCGGTTGTCGGGTTTTTTATTATATCAGGATAACAATGGTATATTTTGTAAATATTCTACAATAATATTAAAAAATATTTTAATACATTCCAAGCATACAACAACTGTCGGTTGTTGTCAATAACTAATTATAAAAGTCGTTATTTCAAACTACAATTCAGCAAAATGACAGGCAGAGCGCGACGCGCTCTGCCTATGTTTTTGATATTTAATATTAATTTATTACTCCTCGCTCGACGTGTCGGAGGATTCAGACCCGGTCGATGAGGTTGACGCATCGTCAAGGAATGAGATAGCGTCGCTCGCGGTAAAGGAGCTTGCGTCGCTCGATGACGATGAATCCGGCTTCTTTCCGAGGCTGACTATTACAGTGACCACAGAGCCGTACTCAACCTTATCGCCCTTTTTGTGGTCCTTATACGATATTACCGAATTTTCGGGTATATCGTCATTAAATTCAAGCTGAACGTCTGTCAGCAGATGCTCGTTAGACAACGCGTTGAGCGCCTGCTCGTATGTGCTTCCGTCTATATCCGGCAGCACTCTCTGTTTTGAGCCTTTGCTTATTGTGACTGAAATCGTCACGCCGTCCTTGCCTCTGTTGATTGTCGTTCTCCCCTCGGGCGACTGCTCACAGATAAAGCCCTCGGCTACCGTGTCGCTGAACGCGTCGTCCACGGTTCTTACGACAATATACTCGCCTTCGCTCTGCTTAGCCTTTTCCTGCGCCTCTTCGAGCTTCATTCCTACAAAACTGGGAACGCGGAAAAATTCGCTGTCCTTCGGATATGTGAAATCCTCGCCCATATTTGTTTCGGTGACCGCCGTGGGATCGGTAGGAGTTGTTTCGTTTGTGTTTTGATGGAACATACCTTCAAACGGATTTGTGGAAACCCAGAAAAAGCCTGCCGCAGAGAAAATCACAAGGGCTATTATTGCCGCTATAAGGCCCCATGCAAAGTTTGAAAGCCCCTTCTTTTCCTCCTCGCCTTCCTCCTCCGTTTCCGGAACAACAGCGGGCCTGGCTATTTCCTCCTGTATCGCTTTAACCGTCGGCGCTGCGCTGAGCTGTGCGCGCATTGTTTCAAAGTCAGGTATTCTCTGCTCCTTGTCGACCTGTAATCCGTTGGCAAGGGCGGAAACAACGTGCGGCGGCAGTTTTTTGACAACATTGGTGCTTATAAGAAGCCTTCCGTCGTCCTTTCTCTTCTGCGCGTCCGCCGGCAGCTTTCCCGCGAGGGCGTAAAACAGAGTCGCCGTAAAGCCGTATATTTCGGTCTGTTGGTCTATCTCTCCGTTTTCGTCGTACTGTTCGGGGGCGCTGCACCCTGAATACAGCACGTCGGCAACCTTATTGCCCTTTTGTCTTACCTCGTTAATCGAGAAGTTTATGAGCTTTATTTTGCCGGCGGCTGTGACAACGAGGTTTTCCGGCGCTACTCCAAGGTGATAAAG
>CANPZK010000153.1 GCA_947588875.1 uncultured Clostridia bacterium | reverse complement strand
CGGTATTCAATACGATATGAAAAGCTCAAAGTCGATTTGGAATTGTCAAATTGTATTTTCTGTCACGAAATGACCGATTACGAGCGCCAAAGAGAATTGACTTTCAAACCTAAAGCATTTAAAATTTAATTATCGAAGAAACAAATTTCAAAATAAAATGCGTGGGAGTGATGAGGATAATGGAATACATCATCGAAACGAGAGCGCTGACAAAAAGGTACGGAAATAAAAGCGCCGTGGACGATATGTCTATCCATATTAAGAGGGGCGATATTTACGGGCTGATAGGAAAGAACGGAGCGGGAAAAACAACGCTCATGAAGCTGCTGCTCGGACTTACATTCGCGGACAGGGGCGAGATAAGGCTGTTCGGAGGAAGCGACCTCGACGGCGCAAGACGGAAAATCGGCTCGCTTATTGAAGCGCCGGCGCTTTACAGAAACGAAAATGCGTTTGAAAATATGAAGCGGTTTTCCATATTGGCGCCGACTCCCGACGAGGAAATACATAAGCTGCTCGCCTTCGTCGGACTTGAAAATACGGGCAGGAAAAGGGTCAGGGAATTTTCTCTGGGTATGCGCCAAAGGCTCGGGATAGCCGTTGCGCTGCTCGGCAATCCGGAAATACTCGTGCTCGACGAGCCGATAAACGGACTTGACCCGTCGGGGATAAAGGATATTCGCGATATGATACTCGAGCTTAACAAAAGGGGCGTTACGTTTGTAATCTCAAGCCATTTGCTCGATGAGCTGGGAAAGGTCGCCACAAATTACGGCATTGTATCAAACGGTGTGCTTATCGAGGAGATAACCGCCGGAGAGATAGACAGAAAATGCAAAACCTCCGTAAAGGCGGTCACGAATAACGGAGAAGAGGCGGCAAGGGCGCTCAGGCGGTGGAGAAATGATTTAAGGCTTGAAAACGATGAAAAAAGCGTTTTCATATCGTCTGAAATCGAGGACACCTCCGAGATAGCGAGCGTGCTTGTGAATGCCGGCGTGCGCGTTTATGAGCTTAGAAATGAAAGCGTAGGGCTTGAGGATTTCTTTATTGAAAGGATGGGCGGTTGATATGAAAAGTCTGTTAAGATTTGAAATGAGAAAATTGGGAAGGCAAAAGAGCTTTTATATCTGTACGCTCGTTATGGTCGTGATGTTGGTTCTTACGGGACTTACCGCAAATCTGATTGTGAACATCGGGAAGGACGTCATAGGCGAGATCGACACCTCGGCTCTGACTATCAGTTCAGCCTTGGATTTTGTGGTGCAGGCTCTCGGAAACAGTTCGTTTGCGATGGTTATCGGAATATTTACGGCGCTTTTCGTCTGCGCGGACTATGAGCTTCAAATAGTCAAGACCATATACGCGAGAGGCTATTCGAGGCAGAGCGTTTATCTTGCTAAAATGGTTGTTCTTTGGATTGCGTCAAGCGTTATGTTTGTAGTTATCGAGCTTTTCGCGTTCGCCTTCGGAGCCGCCTATTATGGAGCCGACGGCTTCAACGGAATAGGCTTTCTCGGCGTTTTGGGCGCGCAGTATTTAGTCTTTCTCGCCAATACGGCGTTTTACTACGCTTTGTGTTCTGTTATAAAAAAGATTGGGTTGTCGATTGCCGCCTGCATATTCGTTCCCTCTATTATCAACCTGATTCTCACCTTGGTCGATTCCGCGCTCAAGCTCAAGGATTTTTCGGTGGCAAACGTGTGGGTGTCATCGCTGTTATCAAACATATCCTCGGTGTCGGTGGACGCAAAATGGATGATAATAAGTGTTGCCGCGTCTGTCGTTTATATGCTTCTGTTTCTCATAGTTGGGTTCCAGTTCAGCAGGAGGACCGAGGTTTGAGGTTAAGAGCTGTTAGCTTTAATTCGCATGGCAAAAGGCCGCAGCCGCCGAAAGGCGGCTGCGGCTTTGTATGTAGCCTGATTTTTTATTTATATGTTTATATGCGAAACCGCCGTCGCGCGAATGGTAGGGCTGCCGCACGGCTCACTCGGACGGATTGAGCGGGAGAAGGGGTTCGGGCGGCGACCCGCGCGGCGGCAGCCGCGCGGGAAAACGCGGCGTACGGAATACTGCCTTTGCCGTACAGCCTGCCCCGCCGCGTTTTCCTGCCCCCACCGCCGCGCGCGGCGGTGGGGGCGGTCGCCGCCCGAACCGGCTCTGCTTTGCGCACACCGCAAAAACGGGAAATGCGGCAGCCCGATCCCTCGTCCGTATATCCTTTTAAAGTCGCTCAAGCCTTCTCAATGTTGAGAATATCGGAAAATCCGGTCGCGTCGAAAACCTCGGTAACAAGCTCGTTGGGGTTTCTCACAATCATTTTTCCGTCGCACATATTCATCTTTTTCTGATACATCAAAAGTATCCTGAGTCCGGCGCTCGATATATACGCAAGCTCTGTAAAATCAAGGGTGAGCTTCGCTATGCCGTCGAGCTTTGGGGTCAGCTCCGAGTCAAGCTGCGGAGCGCTGGTTGTGTCAAGTCTGCCGTCGAGAAAAACGGTCATTTCATTTCCGTTTGATTCAATTTTTAAATTCATATTTATTCCCCGCCTATCAGTTGAATTTTTTCTTTATAACTATATCTACCTTTTTGCCCATAACGCCGATTATAACGTCGTCGGCAACGTTCGCTATTACGGATTTCTCCAGCTCGTCCCATTCGTCCTCGCTGTTTTGCACCTCGGAGCTGTCGCGGTAGCTGTTGAGCGACCAAGCCTCCGAATACATCGGCATCGTTACCGAGCCCATGTCATAGAATTGGTAATCCATACTGTTCGACATTTCAATCGACATTGAATAGCCGTCGAGCATCTTGCGCGCGATAAGGCGCAGCTTGCTGATTATACCCTTTGACGCGGCGTTTTTGCCGCTCTTTGAAACGGAAAGTATTTTTTCTCTGTCCCAAAAATCGAGCTTTTCGGCGGAAAGGGCGGCGTGAAGCTCGTACTCCGCGCCGTTGTTTTCTATCCAGAATTCGCCGTCGCCGATCTCCAAAAGCTCCGGAAGCATTCCGATAAGCTCCTCCGCGAGCAATCTGAGCTGAAGGGACTGCTTTTTCCCAAGCCCGTTATATTCGGCGGATTTTTGAGCCTCGTCGAGAATGCACTCGAGAGTACCCGCGTCGCCGGTTAGCTTGTGAACATTAGTTTTCATATATTGACAACTCCCTTGAGGTTTCATCTTATTAAAATTCTATCATATATGCTTATCTTTTTCAAGAGAGTTTAGCCGCTGTTTGTATGTGTTTTACGTCAGAAATCGTACGCTTTGTGACAAAGAGCTTGTGCTTGTGCGCCCCATGATGATATAATTAAAAATAAATCGGTGTAATTCGGAGTGTTAAATATGCTTTTAAAACTTATGATAACGGCTCTGCTTAA
>CANPZK010000152.1 GCA_947588875.1 uncultured Clostridia bacterium | reverse complement strand
CCGCCGTGTACGGAACCGTACGCACGGTGGTGTGAGAGGTCGGCTACTCAACTAATGGGTAGCCTCCTACTCGATTTATAAAAACATCTTTTTTTTGCCGAGGTATTCCATAAATACCATCTGTATTTTATTATACATTGATTTGCTCAGCGGGAGCCTTATGTCGTTATTCAATATTATGTCGCGCGACGATATTCCCGATATGCAGTCAAGGTTGACGAGATAGCTCCGGTACGGCTTGACAAAGCTCATAGGGGGGGAGAGCCTCCTCAATGTTTTTCAGCGTTCCGCGAAACGCCTCCTCGCTGCCGTCCTTCATGTGCATTACAATATCGTGACTGAATATTTCAAAATACATAATGTTTGCAAGGTCGATAAAAACCATACCCTTCGTCGTTTTTACGCGGACCTTTGTCGGCTTGTTTTTCGCGAGAAATCTGTTGAGCGCTGTCTCCAGCCTGCTTTGACTGCCGGATTTGAGCAGATAGTGCAGCGGCTCTACGTCATAGCTGTCAACGGCGTAATCGCTGAAGCTCGTGATGAATACAATATCGGACTTTATTTGCTCGCGGCGCAGCTCTCGCGCAATATCAATGCCGTTTTCGTTTCCGAGATCAACATCGAGAAAAATCAAATCGAAATCCCCCTCGGAATCGAGCGCGTTAAAAAGAGAGCTGCGGTCGTTATAGCAGTTCAATGTATATGGGGCGTTTTTGTCCGCCGCTATATTTTTTAAATCTTTTTTAAATCGCGCGCAGAAATCGGGGTCATCGTCGCAAAGCGCAAATCTATACATAGACCAACCAACCTTTAAAGCTGTTTTATATAACTCGGCGCAAATCTTCCACGCCTCTTTAGACGGCGTTCGGGGGTAGATGCGCTCCGCCGGAAGCTCCGAGGGGCAACCTCTATTGACGGCTGAGGCGGCAGCCGCTTTGATAAGTCAAGCTCATCAAGCATTGTTCCATTTAAAATTATAACAAAAGTGAGAAAAAAAGCAAGCAAATACGCAAGAAATACGCATGATGTAAATATTTCCGTAACGAAAATATAAATTTAATCATTTTTTATTCTTAAATGATTCGAGCCTCAAAGAAACATTTTTTTGAATATTTCGATAGAAAAATTGGTAATCGTATACATGATATATTCCATTTTTAAATATGTCTATTTCGGCAGGGTAATCCGCAGGCTTTATGTCCGTGACCTTCAGCGCGCCGCGCTCGCTGTCTATATACGCTCCGGTCAAATGCGGTATTTCCTTTGTCACGTTGCCGCTGTAATCCGTAAAGCATGCCCCGAGATTCAGCGACTTATCGGCGGGAGTTCCGTCCGTTTTCCAGTTGAGGGGATTTATCGCGAGCGTCTTTGTGCCCTTTGGTATCATAAGAGAGTCGTCGATGCTCTTGTCCTCGCTGTTATACGCTATTACAACTCCGGTATCCTTTTCACCTTGGGCGAATTTCAGCCACGGGTATTGCTTGATTTCGTCTTGAGTGACGCGCCAGCCGATGGCATAGCAGGCGACGAGCTGATCTATTTTGTCCTCAAAGCATTCCTTTACAAGCCTTATGCACATATCCGCGCCCTGTGAAAATCCGGCTAAGATTATGGGGCGGCCGTTATTTTCATTCTCGTAGTAATAGTTAAAAGCCGCCTTGACGTCCTCGAATGCGCTCGACAGATATTTTTCGCTTTCGTCTTGTGAGAGGGAATATGTGTACATAGCCGCCTGACGGTAGTACGGGGCGAAAAATCTGCCGTCGCCGTCGTATAAGCCCTTTTCCATATTCGTCGCGCCGAGAAAGCTCGCCCTTGCGCTTTCGTCCGTCAGGGGCATACTCGTGCTGTCGGCTGAGCCGGAGTAAACGGTGGGGCAGATGAAGAACACGTCCGCTGTTTTTTGCGAGGCTCCGGATTCGTAATACGCCCAGTTGTTCAAATCGGAATAGTCCGCTCCGTCGCTTTGCCCGCAGGAGGTAAAGCTAAAGAGAAATACGAATATCAGGATAATTGAGGCAAATCTTATTTTTTTCATTTTGAAGCTCCTTTGGCGGCTTTATTTGCCGCGTTGTTATAATGAGCAGCTGCCGGGATAAGCGCCGCTGATTAGAGTTTATCACTTCTGGGGCAAAATGTGAAGAAGGCGCGAAAAATTTTCGGCTGTCGCGTTTGAGCCGCGGATAGTTTTAAACGGGGTTTGGGTTCGGGCGGCGACCGCAGCATTCCGCCGCGCGGCGGAATGCTGCGGAAAAGCGCGGCGGGGCAGGGCTGAGCGGCGGGGCAGGGACTTTGCCGCCGCGCTTTTCCGAGCGCCCCCCCGCAGGGGGCGCGGGTCGCCGCCCGGCTCCGCCCGTTAAGCACAGGTGATAACGGGTCGCGCGACAGCCAATCGCAATCTGTGCCTTTTGTTGCGATATTCCAGCTTATTCTTGCTTTCGGTCAGTCGAAGTATGTCGGAGCAGATAGGTAGTTAAATTATTGATACAACAAAGAAAAAATCCGATTGGAGTCCTGTGCGGCTTCCGGTCGGATTTTTTTGTTTTAGCTTGATTTAAGATTTTACTTCCGGTATTGTATGAGATCCTTGATAACCTCTCCGGCGATTATCAGACCCGCCGCCGCAGGAACAAAGGCGTTGCTGCCGGGAACGCTCCGGCGACCGCCCGGCTCCGGCTCCGTTTCAAGCGCGTCTGCACGCGCTGTTTCCAAAGGCTTAATGGGCGGCTCCTTTGAATATACCGTTTTCAGCCTCTTTATGCCCCTGCGCCTTAGCTCGTACCGCATAACTCGGGCGAGCGGACAGACGGAGGTCTTGTATATATCCGCGACCTCAAGGGCGGTCGGGTCTGCCTTGTTTCCCGCGCCCATGGAGCTGATGATAGGGGTGCCGACGGCGGCGGCGTTTACAACAAGGGCTATCTTTCCGGTCACCGTGTCGATAGCGTCCACAATGTAATCATATTCTGTGAAGTCGAACAGTGACTCCGTTTCGGGGGAGTAAAAAATTTTGTATGCGTTGACCGTCGCGTCGGGGTTTATGTCGTGAATACGCTCGATAGCGGCGTCGGTCTTATATTTGCCGAGCGTGCTGTGCGCGGCGTATATCTGACGGTTCAGGTTGCTCAGGCAGATTTTGTCGTTGTCGATAATATCGATAGTACCCACGCCGGAGCGGACGAGCGCCTCTACGGCGTACCCGCCGACGCCGCCTATGCCGAATACCGCGACGCGCGAGCGCGAGAGCTTTTCTACTGCTTCTCTGCCGAATAAAAGCTCGGTTCTTGAAAATTGATTTAACATAAAATGACCTCGAAGAAAATTGTATTATTTCAATGTTTGAAACGCAGTAAAAATTATAGCACAAAAGAAGCGGACGTTCAAATTATAAATTGTATCAAGCGAGTCGCGCTCC
>CANPZK010000151.1 GCA_947588875.1 uncultured Clostridia bacterium | reverse complement strand
GAACTGGTCACTTAACATGATACCAGAGACTGCTTTATGAGTCATCTTTTTTGGCCATTTTATTTTACAACTTACCCCTTTTTTTCCAAAAAGGATATAAAATTTTGAAAATAGTCGGGCAGCGGGCTTGAAAATTCGAGATATTCGCCGCACGTCGGGTGGATAAATCCGATTTTATAGGCGTGCAGGCACTGTCCGTTTAAATAGCGCGCGTTATCCTGCCGCACGCCGCCGTACACGTCGTCGCCCGCCACCGGGTGACCGATATATGACATATGCACCCTTATTTGATGTGTCCTTCCTGTTTCGAGCCTGCACACTATGTGCGTGTATCCCGCATATTCCCGCCTGACAAAGTAATGGGTCACCGCGTTTTTAGAGCCTTTATCGGTAACAGTCATTCTCTTTCTGTCAACGCTGTGCCTGCCTATCGGCGCGTCAACCGTTCCGTCGGATTTTATCCTCCCGCATACTATCGCCTGATATTCGCGCGTAAAGGAATGCTCCTTGATCTGCTGAGCGAGGCTGCGGTGGGACGCGTCGTTTTTAGCGACTATCAAAAGCCCGCTCGTGTTCTTGTCTATTCTGTGGACGATGCCGGGGCGCAGCTTGCCGTTTATTCCCGAAAGAGAACCGCTGCAATGATACAAAAGCGCGTTGACAAGCGTTCCGCTGTAATTGCCCGCCGCCGGGTGAACTACCATTCCCTTGGGCTTGTTCACCACTATGAGGTCGCCGTCCTCATACAATATGTCAAGCGGGATATTCTCCGGCACGGCTTCGATATTCACCGGGTCGGGAATCGTCAGCTCAATTCTGTCGCCCGACCTCAGCTTATAATTTTTTGCTGCCGCCGCTCCGTTTACCGCGACCTCTCCGCCCTCGATCAGCTTTGCAATAAAGCTCCTGGTTTGATCCCGGATTTTTTCGGCAAGGAGCTTGTCAAGACGTTCGCCCGCTTCCTCGCCCGATATAAGAAATTCATACTCATTCATCTGTATTTATCCTTTTGCCGCCGCTCTTGAGGAAATCGGTATAAAAGAACAGATAGACGAGAAATACTATAACGCCCGCCGTCACGCAGTAATCGGCAAAGTTGCAGACGGGCGGAAAAAACGAGAGATGTATATAATCGACGACAAAGCCGTATAATATCCTGTCTATCATATTCCCAACGCCGCCGCCTATGAGGAGAGCCGCGGCGACGTAAAACGTCATATGCTGAGTTTTAAGGCGAAAAATCGCTATAAGAAGCGCAATTATGACGGCGCTCGTCAGCGTTATGAATATCCACCTCTGATTTGAAAGCAGTCCGAACGCCATTCCGCGATTTTCAACATAGGTAAAGTCGAGCAAGCCGCCGATGACCGTGATTTTTTCTGCCGGCTTGAGTATTCCTATCGCGAGGAGCTTAAATATCTGGTCAAGGATTATAACCGCGACCGAAATTATTATAGTCAAAGCTTTTTTCATAATGTTCTCCAAAATATAAAAAATACAAAGCGGCGCATCGGACGACACGCCGCTAAAATCTCGGACAAGGCTCGCATTTAAAGCGCTGCCCTTATGTATTTATTCCTTAGACGCTCCGCTTACCGCCTCTTCGGCAGCCTTTTGAACGGCGTCGGTTGAAAATTCGGTCGTTATATCGACAACGTCCTTTTCCTGCGGCGCTGTTTCCTTTGTGACCTCGCTCACAGTCTGCTCGACCTCCGCCTGAGCCACGGGAGCGTAAGCCGCGTTATCCGACGACGAGTACTTCTCGTCCAGCTCGTCCTTCTTCTTATTCATATCATCGACAGTCGGAAGCTCCTCGATAAGAGCGAGGTGATTCTTGTATATCTCAAGAAGCTGCTCCCTTAAAACTACCGCGTCGGCTTGCAGCTTGAGATAGCTGTTTTTCTGCTCCACAACCGAGGAATTAGCCTGAACGATTATATCCTGCGCCTGGATTTTCGCCTGATTGATAATCTCCTGAGCCTGAACGTCCGCGTCCTTTTTTGCGGCGTCCATAACCTTTTGAGCATTGATAAGCGCGCCCTTTACGTTTTCCTCGTCGCGGCGGTACTCCTCGATCCTCTTGGCAAGAATATCGAGCTTTTTAACAAGCTCAATCTTGTCCTTTTTGTTCTGCTCGAGCGTCGCAACCACCTCGTCGATAAAGGACTCTACGTCCTCGGGACGGTAGCCGCCGAGGTTTGCTCTTCTGAAGCTGATATTTTTTACCTCGTCAATCGTAAGCATGGAAATCTCTCCTATCTGTATTTTTTTATGATAATTTTCTTTCTGCCCTTTTTACTTTCTCCCGCAAGAGCCTCAAGAACAAACTTGCCCTTTCCCTTAAGCACTACGGAATCGCCCTCCTTTAGGAGAAACGACGGCGACAGCTTTACGGAATGATTCACTGAAACAAGACCCGATTTTACTGCCTGGGCGCTTTTCTCACGGCTGAGCTTCAGCGACGCGGACACAATTCCGTCTAAGCGCAGCGACGACGCCGTAAGATTAAGATAAGCAGAGTCGTCTGTAAATTCGGCGTCGGATATATCGGAATACGATAACTCTACCCCGACTCGCCCGACCTTATCAAGCTGAGAAATTACATAGTCCGAAATCTCGGATTTCAGAAAGACGTACGCCTCGCCGTCGGAGGTCAGTATGTCGCCGATGCAGCTTCGCTTTATGCCGAGTCCCATAAGCGAGCCGAGGAAATCGCGGTGTCCGAGGTCGAAGCGGGCGGGATAGGAAATTTTAACCGTCTTTATCGGAAAGCTCTCCGGCTCCGCCGGAATAAAATCCGGAAAAAGTCCTGCCATGACCCTCTCGCAGCCCTCTCTGCCGCCCCAGAGCAAATAATCGCCGAACCGCTCGGCTTCGATCCGCTCAAGCGCCCGCTGCGTTTCCTCCTCGTTCAGGAACCCGACAAACACGGGCTTATTCCTCGTTCGGCACAAGCGTATAGCGTCCTTTATCTGAAGTGAAACGGAATCAGACTGCTCCATTAAAAGTAAAGTCCGTTGTTTTCAAGCTCATCGAGCAGATCGTCGCCCGTAAGATCGACATTGTTCGGAATTATCAGATATGTGCTTGTGGCTATCCTCTTTACCGAGCCGTTGTTCGCATACGCGCAGCCGCTTAGGAAGTCGAGTATTCTTCTTGACACGTCGCGGTTTGTATTTTCAAGATTTAAAACCACCGTGTGAGATTTGATAAGCTCGTCCGCTATTCCCTTTGTTTCCGTACCGAACGTTTCCGGCTTGAAAAGCACCACCTGGAGCTTTGCGGTCGCGCTGATGTTTACGACCTTGTTAGCCTTGGATTCGCTCGATGATGAAGAATACGACGGATACGCCGATGAAAAAGACGAGGCTCCCGATGAATACGAGCCGCCGGAGCGCCTGTCCGAATAGCCGCCGCTTG
>CANPZK010000150.1 GCA_947588875.1 uncultured Clostridia bacterium | reverse complement strand
GCAACCTCGACCTGATAGCCGTTTTTGATAAGCTGCTTGAACAAGCCGTACTTATAACGAATGCCGTAACCGTCAAGGGGAACATTCTGTGTTGCCGCACTGTCAAGGAAGCACGCCGCAAGACGGCCAAGACCGCCGTTTCCGAGAGCTGCGTCGTCAATGTCCTCAAATACGTTGATGTCGATTCCCTTGTCGGCAAGAATCTGCTTAACGTCCTCGAGAATGTCAAGGCAGTAGAGGTTGTTGTACATCATTCTGCCCATAAGAAATTCCGCCGAGAAGTAATAAGCTCTTCTTTTGTTGCTGTGGTTTTCCTTACTCTTGTTCCAGCGATCCGCAATCTCACCCATTACAGCCTTGCCGAGCGCGGTGTGCAGCTCTGCCGGGGTAAGCTCCTCAACATTTTTGCAGTACTCGCTTTTTGCATTCGCTACAAGAGCGTCCATAATCTTGTTCTGGTTCATCGGTAATTCTTCCTCCAGTCGACCATATGTCTTTGCTAATTTTCTTAATTTATACGCCAATTCCTTGCTTGCGGCTGTGGGCTTCATTCTCCACGCCCAGTTGCCGCCAAGAGTTGACGGTATATTCATTCTCGCCTGAGTCCCAAGCCCGAGAATATCCTGCATCTGTATTATCGCGTAATCGCTTACACACGAATACGCCGTCCTGATGATGCCCCAGTTGAACGGCTCATCTTCAGCCATATTGCAGTATTTCTTTGCGAACTCTATATCGGACTCCTTCGCGCTGTCCGCCCAGCCCATTATCGTATCGTTGTCGTGCGTGCCGGAGTAAACAACGCTGTTGCTTGTGTAATTGTGCGGGAGGTAGTTGTTTTCCTCTCCGCTGTCAAAGGCGAATTCAAGCACCTTCATTCCCGGGTATCCCGAATCCTCCAAGAGCTTTATAACGCCCGGGGTCAGAAGTCCGAGATCCTCGGCTACGATCGGAATGTCGCCGAGCTTTTTCTTCATTATCTCAAAGAACTTTATGCCCGGTCCCTCGAGCCATTCGCCGTTTATCGCGTTTTCCGCCGGATACGGGATAGCGTAATATGAGTCAAAGCCCCTGAAGTGGTCGATTCTTGTGATGTCGAACATCTTTGATACTCCGGCTATCCTCTTCATCCACCAGTCGTATTTCGTTCTTTTGAGATATGCCCAGTCGTATATAGGATTGCCCCAAAGCTGACCCGTCGCCGAGAAATAATCGGGCGGGCAGCCCGCTACGCATACGGGGTTTAGCTCCTTATCGAGCCAGAATACCTCGGGATTCGACCATGTGTCGGCGCTGTCCATTGCGACGTAGATCGGAATGTCGCCCATTATGAGAACGTCCTTGCTGTTCACATATGATTTCAGCGCGTTCCACTGCTTGAAGAACAGGAACTGAACGAATTTCCAGTAGCGTATATCCCAGCTGTACTTTTCCGCGTATTCCGCCATCGCCTTCGGCTTCCTCATCTTGATGTCCTCGTCGGGCCACTCCGTCCAGGACTTCATTCCGAAGCTCTTTTTGACCGCCATATATAAGGCATAGTCGTCGATCCACGCCTTGTTCTCCTCGATAAACTCCTCAAATTCCGCAAAATCTTTTTTTTGCTGGAATTTATCGAACGCCGTGTAGAGTACGTCAAAGCGCACGTTGTAAATCTTCTCGTAGTCAACCTCTTCACGGTTCGATCCCCAATCACGGTCCTTCACATCGTTTTCGCTGAGAAGCCCGTCCGCTATGAGCATATCCAAATCTATCATATACGGGTTGCCCGCATATATGGAAAAGGATTGGTAGGGGGAGTCGCCATAGCTCGTCGGACCGAGAGGAAGTATCTGCCATATTTTCTGTCCTGCCAGCTGCAGGAAGTCGGCAAACTTGTAGGCTTCCTTACCGAGCGTTCCGATTCCGTATGGAGACGGTAAAGAGGTGATGGGCAGCAGTATGCCCGCACATCTTGCCATAAAGTCAACTCCTTAATATTTAGTTTTGCATATAATATCCGGTTCGGGTTTTCCGCCCGAAATATCATTTAAAAAGGGTTTCCGCGCGGTTTCAAATGTTGAGGCGCACGGGGCCGAAGGAGCAAATCCCTCGCCTATTATCAAAGTTTAACATAAAATCCGAATTATTGCAACAGCTTTATTTTAATAATCGGCTGGCGGGCGGAAGCTCCGGGCTGTCGCGGTGAAACGCCCCGAATATTTTGAGCGGAGCCGTGGGGTTCGGGCGGCGACCGGCGCGGCGCAGCCGCGCGGAAAAACGCGGCGCGGCGGGGAGTTGCCTCTGTTTGGTGATTTTCCCGCCGCGTTTTTCGGCCCATTCCCGCCGGAGGCGGGAATGGGCGGTCGCCGCCCGAACCCTGCCCCGCTCCAAGCACAAGGCGGAAACGTGCCGCCGCGACAGCCTGTCCCCCGACCGCGTCACTAAAAAAGCCCAAATATCCGCAGAGCCTACTTATTCAGCAAACTTTTGTACACGGCAAGCACAGCCGCCGCTGCCGAAAGGTTGCGCACCTCGTCGCGCGTTACGGCGACGTCCCACAGCTCCATGCGTATGAAGTCGCTTGCGCGCTCGGTGCAAAGCCCGATATAGACAAGTCCGACCGGCTTGTCGGCGCTGCCGCCGCCCGGTCCGGCTATACCGGTGGTGGAAAGCCCTATATCCGCTCCCGCTATCCGCCTTACGCCCTGCGCCATCTCAAGCGCGGTCTGCGATGAAACCGCGCCGTATTTTTCGAGCGTTTCGCGCTTCACCCCGAGTATGCTCTCCTTTATGTCGTTGGAATACGAGCACACCCCGCAGTGAAAAACCTCGCTCGCGCCCGCCGCGTCGGTTATCATCTTCGAGATCAGTCCTCCCGTGCAGCTTTCCGCCGTAGCTATCGTCCTGTGCTTTTTTATGAGCGTTTCCGTCAGCTCCTGCGCCGGCTTGTGCCGCCTCTCTCTGAAAATACGAAGCTGCGAATAAAGCTCTCTTCCGGACATTACCTCCATGGATATTCCTCCTCTTATTTTTTCTGTCCGCAAAAGCCCGCCAAGCTATATCTTTTGCAGACAAATTATTGCTCTTTTTGCTCCGTTCTGATAAAATAAATTTACTGCTACATATTATAGCACAAAATTCGGAGGAAGTGTAGAAATGGCGTGGTTTTTTTCGGAGATTGAGCCGAATGATTTTTATACGTTCACGGGAGAGCAGGCAAGACACATTGCGCTCTCGCTCAGAATGAAGGCCGGCGAGGAGCTAACAATATGCTGCGGCGACTATATATATCCCTGCGTAGTAGAAGCCATCGACAAGACGAGCGTGACGGCGCGGGTACTCGGAAAGGAAAAATGCCAAAACGAGCCGAGCGTTTCCATAACGCTGCTTAAATGACAAAGTGAAGTTAGGGTAAATATATCCATTTCACAACAAAAAGCCAAATAAGCGGTTTTATGTG
>CANPZK010000149.1 GCA_947588875.1 uncultured Clostridia bacterium | reverse complement strand
AGCTCCGCTCCCCCGTATTAAACCTAATTTAAAAGCAGCAGCTTTACCGGTGCAAGTCGGTAAAGCTGCGGTAAACGGGGCTGCGCCCCTGCACCCCGCCGACCGCAGTCGTCGCTGCTTGGCAGCAGCTCCGACTGCTAATATATATTTTTTCTATTTACAGGAGGAGCTTCGCTCCTCCTGCACCTCCACCTTTTCGCTCAGAGAATATTTTTAGTGTCGCTCTCTGCGACGAAAATAATTTGCGAGCATAAAATTACAAATAAAAAAGCCCTTGCAAAAAATAAGGGCTTTGAACGTAGCAAACAGTTAAATTAAAAATATAAACTTGCACGAGCAAGAGGGGGCTTACGGGGGAGCTCCGCTCCCCCGTATTAAACCTAATTTAAAAGCAGCAGCTTTACCGGCGCAAGTCGGTAAAGCTGCGGTAAACGGGGCTGCGCCCCATGTAAATCAAATAAATTTTTAAAGGAGAGATAAACAATGAAAATCTATGAGGGCAATCTTGTATCAAAGGAAATCAAAATAGGCATAGTCGCAGCGCGATTTAACGAGTTCATCACGAGCAAGCTCCTGTCGGGCGCTCTCGACGGACTTAAAAGGCACGACGTAAGTGATGAGTCGATAGACGTGGCGTGGGTGCCGGGCGCGTTTGAAATCCCCCTTATCGCCTCAAAAATGGCTAAGAGCGGAAAATACGACGCGGTTATCTGCCTCGGCGCGGTGATTCGCGGCAGCACGTCGCACTACGACTACGTTTGCAGCGAGGTTTCAAAGGGAATCGCAAACGTCGCTCTGAACAGCGATATACCAGTTATGTTCGGCGTTATAACTACCGAAAACATCGAGCAGGCGATAGAGCGCGCCGGAACAAAGGCGGGAAACAAGGGCTATGACTGTGCGCTCGGCGCTATCGAGATGGTAAACCTCATTCGCGAAATAGAGGGCTGACGAATGAATTTGATTTTTGACTTCGACGGCACAATAAACAACAGCATGAGGACGTACCGCCCCGCTTTTGAAAAGGCGTACAAGTGCCTTGTAGACGACGGCTTGGCGCAGCCGCGCCGATTTTCAGACAGCGAGCTGTCGTACTGGCTCGGCTTTACGGGGGCTGAAATGTGGGCGAAATTCAGGCCCGATTTGTCGGTTGAGAAAAGGGACAAATACCGCGGGATAATAGGGCTTGAAACCGAGCGGCTGATAAGGCTCGGCCGCGCCGCTTTATTTGACGGCGCACGCGAAGCGCTTGACAAGCTGAAAGCTGACGGTCACACGCTTATATTTCTGAGCAACTGCCGCCGCGCTTATATGGAGCTGCACAACTCGGCGCTCGGGCTTGATCGGTATTTTGACTTTTTCTACTGCGCCGGTGATTTTGACAATATTCCGAAGTTTGAAATTTTCAGAAAGTTCAAGGACGAGCACAGCGGCGGCTATATCGTCATAGGCGACAGGTTCCACGACATGGAAACGGCAGTGAAAAACGGGCTTAAGTCCATAGGCTGCGCCTACGGCTACGGCTGCTTAGACGAGCTTCGCGACGCTGATATTATCGTAAACGACGTGTCGGAGATCCCCGCCGCCGTTAAAACGCTCTGCCGATAAAAAATATGCGGCATTTACAGCTTGACAGTCGTAATTTGTATGATATAATATCTATTGAAGAAAAAATTAAATACTCACTTATCAAGAGCGACTGAGGGAACAGGCCCTGTGAAGTCCGGCAACCTGCGTTTGTAAGGTGCCAAATCCTGCGGTTTAACCGAAAGATGAGATATTTTGCCGCTTTCGGTAACGAGAGCGGCTTTATTTTTTATTCTTATCAATACCAATAATCCTATTTAGAGAGGGGTCACAAATATGGCTAAACACTTTTTTACATCCGAATCAGTTACCGAGGGACACCCGGACAAGGTGTGCGACCAAATATCCGACGCTGTTGTGGACGCTATTTTGGAGCAGGACAAGAACGCTCACATCGCCTGCGAGGTGACTGCCACTACCGGCATGGTTCACGTTATGGGCGAGATCACCACTGACTGCTACGTCGATATTCCCGCAATCGCCCGCGAGGTTATCTGCGACATAGGCTACGACAACGAGGGCTGCGGCTTTGACGGCAAGACCTGCGCCGTGCTGACCTCGATAGACGCGCAGTCGCCCGATATTGCCATGGGCGTAAACCGGAGCTTTGAAATTAAGTCCGGCGAGGACGACGAATATAATCAGACCGGCGCGGGAGATCAGGGTATGATGTTCGGCTACGCCTGCAACGAGACTCCCGAGCTTATGCCGCTGAGCATCGCGCTGAGCCACAAGCTCGCCAAGCGGCTTGCAAAGGTGAGAAAGGACGGCACTCTCCCCTATCTTCGTCCCGACGGGAAAACTCAGGTGACCGTTGAATACGACGGAAACGAAATAAAGAGGATAGCCGCCGTTGTGGTTTCCTCACAGCACGACCCGGACATCAGCATTGAACAGCTGCGCTCCGATATTCTCATCTATGTTATAAAGCCCGTTATCCCCGCTGAGCTTTTCGACGAGAACACGAAGATATATATAAATCCGACCGGCAGATTCGTCGTAGGCGGTCCCGTCGGCGACAGCGGTCTGACCGGCAGGAAGATTATTGTTGACACATACGGCGGCTTCGGCAGGCACGGCGGCGGGTGCTTCTCGGGAAAGGACCCGACAAAGGTCGACCGCAGCGCCGCATATGCCGCGCGCTACGCCGCGAAGAACATAGTCGCCGCCGGTCTTGCGGCCCGCTGTGAGGTTCAGCTCGCCTACGCGATAGGCGTTGCGAAGCCTGTTTCGGTTATGGTTGACAGCTTCGGCACGAGCAAATACACAAACGAGGAGCTTGCCGGCGCTGTGCAAAAGGTGTTTGACCTTCGCCCCTCCGCCATCATCGAGACTCTCAACCTCAAAAACACAAAATACCGCCCCTTGGCTTCATACGGGCATATGGGGCGCGAGGATCTGCACGTTTCCTGGGAGCGGACGGACAAGCGCGAGGAGCTTATTGCCGCTCTTGAAAGATAATTTCCCGCATATATTCCGAGACGGCGCATAAAAACAGTTGATAAAAACCCCGACCTGACCGAATTACACAAATCGGTTCAAGTCGGGGTCATATTTATATCCTATGGCGCAGAGCTTGCTTTTCAGCTCGTCGACATCAAAATCAAGCGTTTTGCCCATCTCTTCAATGCTCGGATAAAAATCCCTCAGCTGCGTATTTACATACGAGAGCAGGATAACGGGGTCGCTCGGCAGGGACATTTTCTCACTACCTTTCCGCTTTAATATATTGTTTTATTATTGCTTTTTATTGTTGCTTTTTTATTGTTGCTTTATTATTGCTTTATTGTTGCTTCGATGATATAAAAATTATTGCCGCGCTCCGATTTATAATGTATAATTAACTCGGTGAACGCATTATGAAGATATTTAAATTATTTGCCGCTT
>CANPZK010000148.1 GCA_947588875.1 uncultured Clostridia bacterium | reverse complement strand
TTGCCAACTTATATCAGGCGAGCGCCGAAAACGAGGACGAATATCTCTCGACCGGCTGGACATACGCCGATTTGAGCCTTGCTCAGATAACCCCGCGCGACGACGCCTGCGTATTCCCCGCAGCCCATGTGCAGTATGCGGAATTTGCGGTAACGAATATACCGCCGCGCAATTTCTACTACAACGGCGTTGATACGGGATATAGAGATCTTCATTATTTTGGCGATCCGCTGATGTTTGAAACGTCAACCGACAAGATAGTAAACGACAAAGCCGACTATGTTGCACCGCCTTATGTTCAGTCGAGTACAATACCTCAGAACATGAGAATAACAATTGGCCAGACATACGACGTTTCGGTAGTGTACGACCAGCCGCTCGAAAAGATAGACGAGAACGCCGAGGTAGGCTATGACCTCAAGGTCGAGCCCGATTCCTCACACACCGCTATCGAAAAGAGCAAAATAGAGGACTTCCAATACGACGGCGACAGAACAATATCGTTTAAATTTACCCCGAGCGTAATGTTTGCCGACGACACTACCCTTTATAAATTCAATTTCACTAACCTCCAGGGAAAGGTTTCAAAGAAGGTTCCAAACGAGGTTCAGTATATGGCTTCCTTCCCGTGCGCGGTATGCGCATACAGATTCCAGGGCATCGACTGGAACGTATTCGGAAAGCCTGCGCTTCTTGAAAATAAAGACCTTTCAACAGAGGGCTGGGTAACAAGCGACGGAGATTCCGTTGCCGATCAGCTCAAGCACAGAATGGTTCTTGTTGCAACACAGACAAGCGGCACACAGGCTCAGGAAATGGGCGATATGATAGCCAAGGAAAACCCGGATCAGCAGGTTCTCCACAGCGAGACATACAGCATCAACCTCACGGTCTGCAAAAAGCAGGTAATTAAGACGGGTCAGGGCGTAAGAGTTTCTCTCGGCTTCCCCGAGGGCTACGGTCCTGACGACGAGGGCGTTACATTTAAAGCTTATCACTTCACGAAGAACGATGCGGGCGTGCTTGAAAGCGTTGAGGAGATTGAGTGCGTCGTTACAAAATACGGACTTGTTGTAATTTGTAACGAGTTCAGCCCGTTCTCTATCGTCGCGGTAAAGGCGACCGATGAAGAGATCAAGGAAAAGAATGAAAGCAAAACCGTTATACTTTCAAGCACAGCGGGCGGCGATATCACAGGCGAAAGCAGCGTTATGACGCTCAAGCAGCATCAGTATGAAACGGTAAAGATCAACGCCCACGACGGTTATGTAATAGAAGGTCTCACAGTCGGCGGAAAAGCCGTTCCCGTAACCGGCGACGGCAAGACAATGGAATACGAGCTTCGCTATGAAGAGCTTGAAGAGCGCGAGAGCGTTGTAGAAGCTCAGTTTGTAGCGGAATCCGTTCAGCAGGAGGAAACCGATAAGGGCGAAGCCCCGATTCAGAACACTATTACACCCGCAGTTGTTTCACTGCCCGAAAGCGAGGCTGTCAATCAGTACTCTCCGATAATTTTAAATCCGCAGATCGAAGAGCCCGACAGCGCGGCGACGTATTCGTATCAGTGGTACAAAGACGATGCTCCGCTTGAAGACAAAACGGAGAAAGTACTTAGAATTGACGAGGCGACTCCGGAGGATGCCGGAACATATAAGATCGAGGTTAAAAAGACGGTCGGCGAGGTTACGGTACCATCGTTTGCAAGCTGCAATGTAACCGTCAATGAAATCACTTATACCGAAAACGCGGATCAGACTATTGAGATCACAGGATATTACAGCAGAGAGCCGTTTGAAAAAATCCCGAGTGAGATCAACGGTAAAAAGGTAACAGGCATTGGGGCAGGAGCCTTAAAGGATAATGAATATATCAACAGCATCTATATCCCGGGCACAGTTACTTCTATCGGCGACGAAGCGTTCTCAAGCTGCGTTAGCCTCAAGTCCGCTATTATTCCGCCGTCTGTTATCAGCATTAAGCCGACGGCATTTGAAAAATGTCACCAGCTTACCATATATGCGGTTAATGGCAGCGCTGCGGCAGTATATGCCAAGGAGCATGACATAACCCTTGAGCCGATAGCTCTCGGCGACGTAAACAATGACGGCAAGATCTCAATAGCCGACGCGATACTCGTTCAAAAGCATTTAGTTCAAATAGTGACGCTCGGCGGGACTGATTATATTGCCGCTGACGTTGACATGAATTCTGAAATTTCCATAGCCGACGCGATAATGATCCAGAAGCACATTGTAGGCATACTTCAGATTCCCGAGGAAATAGAGCCGACAGAGCCGCCGACGGAGCCTGAAACCGAGCCTCAGACAGAGCCGGAAACAGAACCTGAAACCGAGCCTCAGACAGAGCCTGAAACCGAGCCTCAGACCGAGCCTGAAACCGAGCCTCAGACAGAGCCGGAAACAGAACCTGAAACAGAGCCTCAGACTGAGCCTGAAACAGAGCCGGAAACAGAACCTCAGACTGAGCCGGAAACTGAGCCCGCTCCGACCGAGGACTGGTATGTAGTTGGTGTGCCGGAACTCTGCAATGGCAAAGAATGGGCGACAGGCGCGGCTGAAAACAAAATGACCTTCAATCCCGAAACAGGCCTTTATGAGATAACCTTTGAGCAGGTTGGCGAGGGTGCAAGCGAGGACAGCCCGTTCAACTTCCAGTTCAAGGTATCAAGCTGCACAGAGGGCAAGTGGGATAACGGCGATTCATACCCCGCAGAGAACATCAACGGTTATCTTAAGGCTCAGGACGACGTAAAGGTAACTTACAACCCGACGACTCACGAGGTTAAGTGGGAGAGCGCGTCCGCGTTCACACCGTCGAGCCACACATATATAGTAGCCGGCAGCAAAAATCTTTGCGGCACAGAATATGATCCGAATGACAATAACAATAAGATGACCTATAATGCCGATGCAAAGCGTTATGAGAAGAAGTACACGCTTGCGGCAGGCACCTATAAGTTCAAGATCACAATGGACGGAGCCACATGGATTCCGGGCGGAATGGGCAACGACCAAGAAGTTACGACAAAGGACGCTTCAACCGAGATAACGATTTGGTATAGCGAAGAAACAAATACATGGGGCGTAGAGGGCGAGAATATCACCGTTAAGCTCGGCAACCCGCCGACAGCTCCGGCGACAGAAAAGCCGACCGAAGCTCCGACAGACGAGCCGACCGAAGAAGCTCCTGCGGCGATAGTTATTGACGAGATCGCTATTCTTGCGAAAAATCTCGCAGTGCCGGTTCGCTGATTTCGGCTGAAAATTTAATCGTTAAATAATAGGAGCCCGTTGAAGCATTTGCTTCAACGGGCTACTTATCAATGAAATCTGTTTTTACCAAGCTCCGCGCAGCAGGCGAAAAAACACTTTTTCTAATATAAAAGGGGCGAAAGCCCCTGAAAATTTATCGCTTGACTCCGCTTACTATCAGCCTGATATTCTCCTCGTCAAAAACGCTTGAAACATTCTCAAA
>CANPZK010000147.1 GCA_947588875.1 uncultured Clostridia bacterium | reverse complement strand
TCGATTATCGGTCGCGGTCCCACTATCGACATATTGCCCATGATAAGTATGTTAAATGGTATCTGCGGCAGCTCGTCCACGCTCATTTTTCTGAGTATCGCTCCAAAGCATCTGCTCCCGTCGCCCTGCTTTTTGTAGCCGATAAGCCTCGGATCGTCGGTTATCTTGTACTCCCGTCTGTACTCCTCAAGCTGTTCAGGGGTTAATATCTTTTCTATATCGTCCGCCCCTTTTTTCATTGTTCGGAGCTTGGCGGTGTATATCGTCTTTCCGCCCTGCCCGACCCTCTTATGAAAATAAAACGGGTTTCCGGGATCCTTTATCATTATCATTACGGCGAGTATTGCGATTGGGAGTATCAATATAATGCTCGCTATGAGCGAGAGCACAATATCCGCTATGCGCTTCACGATGCGGTAGCCTGTTTTTTTAGGGATTGCGCTTTGTTCGTTTGACGATTTTTCAACCGCATTGATTTGCTGTGTTTCACTCACGCGCGCCGTCTCCCCTCTCGGGAGCGCTGTTTTTTTGCGCACCCTCTGATTTTTTGTTCCACTATCCATTCACATTCCTTTTGACCTTTTGTATTTTCAAATTCTGTTTTTCTTGATTTTTTGATTTTCTTCTTTGAATTTCTTTTCTTGATTTTCTTTCGTTTCTTTTCTTCTTTTTTTCTTTTTTTCTTCTTCCTCTCTCGTTACGTTCCGAACAGCACGCCTATCTCCGCGAGCTTGATTATTCGCTCCTCCTCTAAAACGCCCTTTTTGTAGCGGCGCTCCTGCGAGCGTATCCACTCGCCAAGGCGATAGCCGTCCTCGGCTACATATGTCTGCGGTATCGGTATTACTCCGCCCTGCGTCGCGTACTGCGCCGCATGAATATAGCCCGTGTTCCACTTCTCGGCGTTCGCGCTCCAGAGTATTCCGAGCTTTTCAAGCAGCTCTATCTTCTCCTCAGACAGTCTTTTATCCCTGTACGCCTTTCTCTGCGTTGCCACCCACTCGCCTATCGGGAAGCCGTTAAACATGAATTTCTGTGGCAGGTTTATGCTCCCGTTCTGTGCTCGGCACTCTCTCGCTTTCTCGTAGCTCTCGTGCCAGCGGTCGGACTGCACCTCCCAGACCATTCCCAGCTCGTCGAGCAGTCTCTTTCTGTCCTCGGACAGCCTGCCGCCCCGCATCAGGTTCCTCTGATTCGCTATCCAGATTCCGAGCTTAAAGCCGTCGTCTGCAATGTATGTGTTCGGTATTATGAGGTCGCCGTGTTTCTGCTTGTATTCTCCCGCCTTCTCATAGCCCTTGAGCCATGCGTCCTCCGCGGGGTTCCATGTGATTTTCAGCTCCTCGAGGGCTTTTATTTGCTCCGGCTTGAGCTTTCCTGCGGCGTATTTTTTTCTTTGGCTTATCACCCATTTGCCGAGTGCAAATCCGTCCGCCGTCATGTAGTTCACCGTCGGGTCAAGCTCTCCGTTTTCCTCGAAGTATTCCTTCGCCCGCCTTATCGCCTCGTCCCACTTGCTTGCGTATCTGTGCCAGGACATATTTATCTCATCGAGCAGGCTTATCTGTTCGTCGGTCAGTCTGCCCTTCTTTTTGTTGTACCTTTGAGTGGACGTCCATATCCCGAGCTTAACTCCTTCCGGAGTTTCGTAATTCGCGTTTACGTTCAGGTCGCCGTGCTCCTCGTAATATTTCTTTGCGCATTCGTAAAACTGCTTCCAGCTTCTCTTTTGGATTGATTCCCACTTTATTCCTATATCTTCAAGCCTTTGCTTTCTCTCTGTCGAGAGCAGTCCCAGTCTTTGCTGTTCCCTCACTCCTCTATACCACGCGCCGAGGCCTACTCCGCTTTCGGTAATATATGCTGCGGGAATATCAAGGCTGCCGTGTTCCCTGTAATACTTTTCCGCCTCCGCGTATTTCATCTCCCAGCCGTCCTCAAACTCCCAGACCATTCCGAGCTCGGTAAGTAATTTAAACTGCTCGTCAGATAGCTGCCCATCGCGGTGCTTCTGTCTTTGGCGTATCAGCCAATTATTGAGCCTTGAAAGGTTTATTTCTTCTCTTTTATCTCCTGCGCTTATCTCTTTTTCTTCGCTTATATTTTTCTCGTGTTTTTTACTCTGATTTATATTGTTAAGCTCGCCGTACCTTTTAAAGTACGCCTGCGCAAGCTCGTAGCCCTCCGACCACTGTCTTTCGTGCTGAGTTTGCCAGTTCATTCCTATCGCGTTAAGTCTTTCCACTCTCAGCGGCGACAGTCCGTTAATTCGGTCTCTGCGATAGTTGTTCCTCTGCGTCGTCAGCCACTTGCCGAGCCTTGCTCCGCTCTCGCTGACATAGCTCTGCGGAGCTAACAGGTCGCCGTTTTCCTCGTAATACGACTTCGCCTCCGCATACATAAAGTCCCAAGAGGCGTTCAGCGTTTCCTCCAGCTCGTCGAAAAGCCTGCGGCAGTCGAACACCTCGTCGCTTATGTCGAAGCGCTCGTACACCGCGTTCCTTTCCTCGTCCGTGAAGCCGTAATATCTCGCCGCCTCACGCATCTCCTCCTTTATGGAATCGACGCTGTAAAGTCCCGCTATGTTGTCGACTATGTCGAAGATTATCGGGTTCTTTGCCTTGCTCGCAGACAGCGCTCTGCCTATCTGCTGCTTGTAAATTATCGGTGAAATTGTCGGTCGGAGAAGTATGACTCCGTCCACTCCGTCTATGTGTACTCCCTCGTTCAGCGCGTCTATGCAGAACAGCAGTCTCAGGTGAGATTTATCGCCGTCCGACTTGAACGCGGCAAATTCCTTATTCGCCTGAGGGTCGTCGTGATAGAAAAAGTATCTGTGCGGCGCGCTGTCGAGCTTTGAAAACCACTGCTCCGACTGCTCAGCCATCTCGCGCATATGCTCGGCGTTTGAACAGAAAACTATATATTTTCCGTGCCTGTCCTCCATATGCTTTTCAAAAATTCTATCGAGTCCGTCCGCCTTTTCGAGCGCCCTGCGCAGTCTTTCGAGCGTTTCCTCGGCTCTCTCACGGCGGCTTTTGTTGCGCAGTCCTTTTGTCCGCCTTTCGAGCCGCTCTATGTCCTTTTTGTAGGAATACACGGCTGTTACATATTTCGGCGGGTTCAATATTCCGCGAACTATCGCCTCGCCCAGCGTCATCTCGCTCGCGACGTTTCCGTCAAACAGCTCGTCCGCCATATCGCGGCGGTTGTCGAGGTAACGGATATTCGTCGCGGACAGACCGAGTATTTTCGCTTCCTTATATATGGACAAAAGCCGCTCTACTCCTCTGCCCCACATCTGCGCTCCGCATCTGTGGAACTCGTCAAGCACGATGAAGTCCGGCTTTAGCTCCCTAAGCTCCGCATCATTCATCTGCATGAGCTTTGCATAGGTGTAAAAGCAGATGTTTTCCGGCTCATATCCGTTCGCCGACTTCAGGTTTTCGAGCTGGGTGTTGAAGATATGCTCAGACGGCGACAGCCAGCACACGAGCTTATCCCGATGATCCTCGCAGAGCTTGAAGCCGATGAAGGACTTGCCGGTTCCCGTCGGGTGGATCACTGC
>CANPZK010000146.1 GCA_947588875.1 uncultured Clostridia bacterium | reverse complement strand
TAAAAAAATCAAACCGTTTGCGCCGTTGTATATGCCGTCGGCTATTGCCAGGGAATCTATTATCGTGTATTTGCTCAAATCTATCGAAGAGCCGCCGCCGGAATATTTATTTATCAGAGCCTGAAGCTCATCGACGTAATTTTCGTCGACAGCCGGAATTTTACTTCCGTATGCGGTTATGCCTATAACCTTATGTCTGTCAGTGGAATTGTCCTCGTAAAATCCGCTGATAAGAGTCGGACAATCGCTTTCCCCGGAGAAGCTGTTTCCGTTATCCGAACCTCGGGCGAGATTTGAATAAAATCGGCGCGGCGAATTGACGGCTATATCAAAGCGTGTTTTGTCCAAATCGCATATCGGCATATAACAAGCGTTTAAAATGAAGTTGTAAAAGCCGGGAATGGGATAGTACGGAAAACAGCCGGGAAGAATACAGCCCTGAGAGCTGCTGTAAAGAATGGGGGAGCAGCCGCCGTATTTTATGTTGAGGGAGGATATCTTGCCGCGCGGATAAACAGTCAGGTAATCGCCCTCTCGGTCAAAGTTCAGCTCGTTGCCGTTTTCGTCGCTTATCCTGTTGACCTTGTAGCCGTGGAACAGGGTAAAGTCGTATTTATTGAGAGCCTTTTCGGATAAGCTCATCGTTATGTCCGCTTCTAACTGCCGCCATATGTTCAGCTTCATATCGTACCTGTCTACCGCAAAATCTGCGGTCTTGGTTCTCGGCACGTTGTGCTTGTTGTAAAAATGCGATTCCATGGAGTCGCTGTCAAATTGATTGCCGCGCTCGATGTGACTGCCGCCTCTTATAAAGCCGGCAAAATTCGCTGTTATAAGTACAAGAGCCAAGACTCCCGACGCGAGCCTTATTCTTTTGGATTTCAGGCGGCAGAGCTTAATCAGTAAAAAGCCGAGCAGGAATATCCAAAAAAGGACGATGTTCCACCTGTAAATTTCACAGCCCCAGCCATATTCCGAGGGCATTCCCCAAGTTACGTCGCTCGGGAGTATGTATGCGAAGATATACTTGAACGGCCAGAAGTTTATTTCCGTCATATTGCTTATGCTGCCGGGCAGAAAGTCGGATATATCGGATAATACGAAAATAATCAGGGCGGCAAGAGCGTAGGAACTGACGCGTTTGAATTTTTGAGAGAACAGTGCGCCGATAAAGATGGGTATAATGCCGCCGAGGAAGAAATACAGAAACAGCATCGAGGTGAAATAGAGATAATAAGAGCCGTCGGATATACCGGCTAAGGCGCAATATATGATATTCAGCGCCGCTGTAACCAAAAACAGCAAAGCGGGTATTAAGCAGAGAACCGCGGACATACCTCCAAAAATCCTGCCGCGCGCGCCCTTGTGGGAGAATAACGCCTCCTTGGCGTTTGCGCCTTGGGGGAGATAGAAAAGCTCGTAGGACGCATAAAATAAAACGATAAAGGCAGGAAAGCAATTTTTTAGGGATTCCTGCAAAAAGTGAGTATGCGGAATGGAATATATCGTGTAGCGAACGCAGAGATAAACGAGGTAGCCTGTGACATACAGCAGTAAAAGGAGTGCGGGGACAGAAACACGTTTATTTTTTACAAAGAGCTTTAAATTTTGCTTGAACATTCACAACACGTCCTTTCCGTCTTTTAATAAGGGTCAATATGCGGGTGAATAAATTAATTGTACTATTGTAACTATAACACTAAATACAATGAAAATCAAGAATATTTAAAAAAATATTTTGAAAATATAAATAATAAGGGGCATAAATTTTTTTATCGGAGCGAGTCATCGCTCACGTTGACAAAAAGCATAATTTGGTGTATTAATAAAATATTAAACCGAACTTTTACAATGAAGGGAAGAGGCTTATGGAACCCAAAGAAATACTGACCGAGGCGGCAGCCATACAAGAAGAACTGCAAGCCATCAGGCACGATCTGCACCGACACCCCGAACCGGGATTTGAACTTGACTACACTCTGCCCTATGTGCGTGAAAAGCTGATTAATATGGGATACGCACCGACAAAATGCGGCAAAGCCGGTCTGATTGCGCTGGCGGGCGGAAAAAAGCCCGGCAAAACTATTTTACTGCGCGCCGATATGGACGCGCTGCCCATTACAGAGGAGGCTGATGTCGATTTTGCCAGCCTGTCGCCCGGTCGTATGCATGGCTGCGGACACGATATGCACACCGCCATGCTGCTCGGCGCGGCCAAACTGCTCAAAGCTCATGAGGAGGAGCTTGAAGGCACCGTTAAGCTGGCCTTTCAGCCGGCAGAGGAGATTTTTCAGGGCTCGCCCGATATGCTGGCGAACGGTCTGCTCGATAGTCCAAAGGTGGACGCCGCCTCGATGATCCATGTCATGGCAGGCGTGCCGCTCCCGAGCGGCAGTGTGTTGGTGGCGGACGGCGGCGTGTCAACCGCTTCATGCGAGCAGTATCATATCACTGTGCAGGGCAAAGGCGGGCACGGAGCCTCGCCGCATCTGACGGTAGACCCCATTACCGCCGCCGCGCACATTCATCTGGCGTTGCAGGAGATCAGCGCCCGAGAGCTTGACGGCAATGAGTTCGGCGTCTTTACGACGGGTCATTTTACGGCGGGCGAGGTGAGCAACGTTATTCCGGACAAGGCTGAAATGTGGGGTACTATCCGCACTATCGATCCGGAAAACGCCGTCGGGGAGCGTATCAAGACCCGTATGCGGGATATCTGCGCCGCTCTGGCAGCGGCTATGCGCTGCAAGGCGACGGTCGAATTTTATGATTACTGCCCCTGCATGGACGTTGACCCGGCGCTTGCCGCAGATACGTTGACCTATGCACAGGAACTGCTCGGTCCGGCGGCGATGAATCTAAATGTTATCAGCGGCGGTAAGCCGGGCGGCGGCAGTGAGGATTTTGCCTTTGTGAGTCACAAGGTTCCAACCGTGACGATGTTTCTGGTCGCCGGAGATATGGACAAAGGCTATCGCTATGCGCAGCACCATCCCAAGGCGAAGTTTGACGACGCGGTGCTGAGCCGCGGGGCAGCCGTCCACACCTGGCTTGCGCTGCGCTGGCTGGAGGCGCACAAAGACTGAACGTCGAAGGTGCAGGAAGCGCACCGAAGCGATAGCTGTAAATTCCCTCACAATTCTGCGGCAGCGCCGCAATAACCGCATAAAAGTAAGGGCTTTCGGAGTCGGCACTCGACCTTGGAAGCCCTTTATTTCAAGCCTTTTTCTGTTTGTATCAAAATCGGCGGGAGCATAGAAGCAGAAAAATTATCCCAGAAAAATATTGACTTTGCGAAGGAATTATATTATACTGATATATAGTTAGCAGTAACTAACCGACTGGTTGTAAAAACGAATCCGCCACGCCCGAGGGGCGCTATAAATTAAACATTGAGTTAGTTTAAACTAATCAAGCTAAAGGAGGCACATAATATGAGTATCGTAATTGTCGGGGGAAACGACCGCATGGTGCGGCAATATAAGGACTTGTGCGAAAGCTATAAATGCACCGCAAAGGTTTTTACGCAGATGAAGGCAGGATTAAAAAATAAAATTGGCAGTCCCGATTTGCTCGTTTTATTTACAAGCACAATGTCGCACAAAATGATGAGGACCGCGTTGAGCGAAACAAAGGGCAGCGGCGTGAAAATTGAGAGATCGCATTC
>CANPZK010000145.1 GCA_947588875.1 uncultured Clostridia bacterium | reverse complement strand
CTGTATTTATGAATACCGTGTCCGCGGGTGCATATGATATGACAGACCTCATTAACGCAAAATAAAAGGGAGGTAATGAAGTGAGCTCGAAAATTACTGTGACCGAGGGTATAACGCTTGTTTCCCTCCACAACATATCCGCAAATATGGAGGCTATCGCGGATATTTTTGATATGATAGGAAATCTTGGGATAGACGTTGACGTAATCTCAATGTCGCCGGTGCAGAGCGACCTTACGAGTCTTTCCTTTACAGTCAACGACGAGGACACGATAGAGCTTGTCCGCGCGCTCAATCAGCTTTCCGGCATATCGACAAAGCCAACGGTCAGCAACGGCAATTACATAATTTCCGTTCTTGACGACGCCATGGAAAATCAGCCGGGCTTTGCGGCGAAGATATTCAGGGCTATTGCGCAGGTGAACACGGATATAAGAATCATATCGACCTCTGAAATTCAAATTTCAATGATAGTAACGGAGGCCGACTTTGACAGCGCGTACAATGCTGTAAACAACTGCGTAAATAATATGTAATTCAAGTGGGGCGTTGGAGCGTAAGTATCCGATGCCCCTTTGCGATATTTAAGATAGATATACAAGAAATGTTGATAATATAACCGCTGATACGGAAGGATAATATAACTGGAGTTGATGATATGTCAAAGCACAATAACAGCGAAAAATACGCCGAGGAGCTTATGGGCAAGGACAAAAAGGATAAGGATAAAGAAAAAGAAAAAGAAAAAGATAAAGACAAAGAAAAAGATAAAGACAAAGAAAAGGAAAAAAACAAGGGCAATGATAACGGCGCGGAGAAAAAAACAAGGGAGACTATCCCCTACAACAACCGTGAGCTGAGCTGGCTCGATTTTAACTCGCGCGTTCTCGAGGAGGCAATGGAAAAGGAAAATCCCGTAATGGAAAAGCTGAATTTCCTCTCGATAACCGCGTCAAACCTCGACGAATTTTTTATGGTTCGCGTAGCGGGCGTGCTGGATCAGATACACCACGGCTCGAAAAAGCCCGACCCGTCCGGGCTGACCCCGCATCAGCTCATGAATAAGCTCTCAGAGAAGATACACGATTTTTCAAGGCGGCAGTATAACTGCTATTCGCGTTCGATAATACCCGCCCTCAAAAATAAAAATTTTGTATTTCTCAAGGTCAAGGAAATGAACGACAAGCAGCTTAAATTTATCGGCTCATATTTCAAAAGCCTTGTGTTTCCGGTGCTTACGCCGATGGCGGTCGATACGAGCCGCCCGTTCCCGCTTCTTGCCAACAAGAGCCTGAACCTCGCGGTGCGGCTTTCCGACGACAACAACGACGCCTTTTTCGCGCTCGTTCAGGTGCCGTCCATACTGCCGAGGTTTCTTGAGCTTCCGAGCGGCGACGGCAGAGCGTTCGTACTGCTTGAGGACATAATCGCGCACTATCTCTCGGAGCTTTTTGAGCTTTACAACATAGACGCTTACGCCCCGTTCAGAATAACGAGGGACTCCGACCTTGATATAGACGAGGAAACGGACGATTTGATGGAGGAGATACAGAAGTCCATCAAAAAAAGGGAGAGGGGCGTTCCGGTTCGGCTGGAGTTCTCAAAGAAGTGCGACAAGGAGATAAAGGATTTTCTCGTCGATATGCTCAAGGTGACGGAAAACGAGATATACGTCCAGTCCGGCCCGCTCGATTTGACCTTCCTCTCAAAATTCGCGAGATTGGACGGCTGTGAGGAGCTTTGCTTTGAGCCGATAAAGCCGGTCGACCCGCCTGCGGACTTTTACGGATATTCGGATCTGTTTCAGGCGATACGCGAAAAGGACAGGCTTGTCCATCATCCGTATGAGAGCTTTGAGGTCGTCGTCAAGTTTATAAAAAAGGCAGCGGAGGACCCAAACGTCCTCGCTATCAAGCAAACGCTGTACCGCGTCAGCGGTAACTCGCCGATAATAGCGGCGCTTATCAAGGCGGCGGAAAACGGCAAGCAGGTAACGGTTCTCGTCGAGCTTAAAGCGCGGTTTGACGAGGAAAACAACATTCAGTGGGCGAAAAAGCTCGAAAAAGCGGGCTGCCACGTTATATACGGTCTTACGGGACTGAAAACGCACTGTAAGATATGCCTTGTCGTCAGGCGCGAGGGGAACATCATACGCCGCTATCTGCATATGGGTACGGGTAACTATAACGACAGCACAGCGAGGTTTTATACGGATATAGGAATGTTCACCTGCCGCGACGAGTACGGCACGGACGCGTCCTCGCTTTTCAATGTTTTAACGGGCTACTCAACGCCTCCGGAATACAATAAATTCATCGTTGCTCCGAACGGTATGAGAACCTTTTTTGAAGAAATGATAATAAGGGAAACGCAGAACGCAAAGGCGGGACTGCCGTCGGGAATAACCGCAAAGGTAAATTCCCTCGTCGATCCGGCGATAATCGGTCTGCTGTACGACGCGTCGAACGCGGGGGTAAAGATAAACCTGATAGTCAGGGGCATATGCTGTCTGAGGGCCGGAGTTAAGGGATACAGCGAGAACATAAGGGTTCGCAGTATCGTGGGACAGCTGCTCGAGCACAGCCGCATATTCAGATTTGAAAATGCGGGAAAGCCCCTTTTGTATATGGGCAGCGCCGACTGGATGCCGAGAAACCTCGACAGGAGGGTCGAGCTTGTATTTCCGGTGGAGGACGCGGACATAAAGGAGCGCGGGTTTGAGATACTCAATATAATGCTCAAGGATACCGTCAACGCGCGGGTACAGCTTCCGGATTCGACATATGCGCTTGTTGACAAAAGAGGAAAGCAAAAGCTCAACTGTCAGACATATTTTTCAAAGCTCGCGGTTAAGGAGCAGAGAAAAATTAAAAATATAACAGCAGAGAAAACAATAGGCACGCCTATAATACCTGTTCACAAGGAGGAGTCAAAGCAATGAAAAGAGTAGGAATTTTAACAAGCGGCGGCGATTGTCAGGGACTTAACGCCTCAATAAGGGCGGTCGCAAAATCTCTTTACAATCACTACGGGAAGGAGGACGTTGAGATATACGGCATAATCGACGGCTATCGCGGCCTTATTTACGGCGAATACAGGCTGATGAAGCCCGAGAATTTCTCAGGTATTCTCACGCAGGGCGGCACTATCCTCGGCACGTCGCGCCAGCCGTTCAAGCTGATGAGGGTAATCGACGAGAACAGCGTAGATAAGGTGGCGTCGATGAAGGACAACTACAAAAAGCTCAAGCTCGACTGCCTTGTCATACTCGGAGGAAACGGCACGCAAAAGACCGCGAACCTTCTGAGCGAGGAGGGACTGAATGTCATTTCAATGCCGAAAACGATAGACAACGACCTCTGGGGCACCGATATGACCTTCGGCTTCCAGAGCGCGGTAAATATCGCGACTAACGTCATAGACTGTATCCATACCACGGCAACCTCGCACGGACGCGTGTTCATAGTGGAGGTAATGGGGCATAAGGTCGGCTGGCTCACTCTATACGCGGGAATAGCCGGCGGAGCGGACGTAATTCTGATACCCGAAATTCCGTATGACATAAATTCCGTTATCAGGACCGTAAAGCAGAGAACCGAAAGCGGGAAGAATTTCTCTATACTCGCGGTTGCCGAGGGCGCGATAACCAAGGAGCTTGCCGCCATGCCGAAAAAGCAGAGAAA
>CANPZK010000144.1 GCA_947588875.1 uncultured Clostridia bacterium | reverse complement strand
ACAATATATACAACGACCCGATGTTCGGCAGGAAAAAGGGCGCTCTTGACGGCAGCTACATAGATAATCCGGAGTTCATACTTTCCTATGTGGGCGATCACGACCCTCACGACAAGTATTTGAGCCCGGTACACTGCGATTTTGACGGCTTCCCGCCGATGCTGATACAGGTTGGTACATACGAGGTGCTCGAAAGCGACGCCATAACGATATATGAAAAGACGAGAAAATGCGGGAATGACGCCGTTCTTACGCGCTACCCGGGAATGTTCCATATGTTCCAGATGATAGGCGATATTATTCCCGAGGCGAAAAAGTCGTGGGCTGAGATCGGCGGATTCCTGCGCAGACAGTATAGGGACGAGCTGTTCCAGTGAGCTTGAGTATCGCGCCCATTGCTGCCGCGCCCTTGTTTAGGCGGCATTGAGCGCGCGTCAGGGGTTCGGGGCGGCGACCCGCCCGCGCCCGCTCCCGCGGGCGCGGGCGAAAAAACGCGGCGGGGCAGGGACCTTCCCTCGTTACGGGGAGCCTCCCGCCGCGTTTTTTGCTTCGCGCCGGCCCGCAGGGCGGCGCGAAGCGGTCGCCGCCCGAACGCGCTCTGTCGCAGCACAAAAGAAAAAACGAGCCGCGCGGCAGCCCGACTCTCAGGAGGGATAACAATGCCTGTTCAAATCGTGCGAAACGATATAACAAAAATGAAATGCGACGCGATAGTAAACGCCGCGAACCCCACGCTGCTCGGCGGCGGAGGCGTAGACGGAGCCATTCACGAGGCGGCGGGAAAGGGATTGCTCGAGGAATGCCGCACTCTGGGAGGCTGTAAAACGGGAGAGGCAAAGCTGACGGGGGCGTACGATCTGCCGTGCAAATACGTTATCCATACGGTGGGCCCCGTGTGGCGAGGAGGACAAAATAACGAAAAGGAGCTGCTTAAAAGCTGCTACATAAACTCCCTGACGACGGCGCTGGAGCACGGCTGTGAAACGGTAGCGTTTCCGCTCATCTCCTCCGGCGTTTACGGCTACCCGAAGGAACAGGCGCTGAGAGTGGCGGTGGACAGCATAACGGAGTTTCTGACAAAGCACGATATGCTCGTTTATATAGTCGTGTTTGACAGATCCTCCTTCCGCATAAGCGAAAAGCTCTTTACGGCTATCTCGTCGTTTATTGACGATAAATATGTCGATACGAATTTCAAGTTTAGATTTTCCGGCAGAGGCGAAATCGGAGAGAGCGCGGTCTTGGGCGAAACTCAGATTTTATATCCTGCTGCGGCGAATCTTGTGCAGCTCCGCAGACCTGCCAAGCCGACAAAGACGCGCTCGCTTGAGGAGGCGCTGAAGCAGACGGACGAGAGCTTTTCCGAAATGCTGATGAGAAAGATAGACGAAAAGGGAATGACCGACGCTCAGTGCTACAAGAAGGCGAATATCGACCGCAAGCTGTTCTCGAAGATACGCGGCGACCGTCTTTACAAGCCGAGCAAGCAGACGGCGATAGCCTTTGCAATAGCTCTGGAGCTTCCGCTCGAGGAGGCGAAGGATATGCTTATGAAGGCGGGATTTGCGCTGTCGCACAGCAGCAGGTTCGATATAATAATCGAATACTTCATAACGAACGGGAACTATAACACCTTTGAGATAAACGAGGCGCTTTTCGCGTTTGACCAGCCCCTGCTCGGGGCGTAAATGTCGCCTCTCAGGCGACCAAATAAATCGTAATAAATGTAAAATGTGATCGTAGGGCAAAAAGCCGTGCGATCACATTTTATTTTCAGGAGGTAATAAGTATGAAAAACAACATCACTGAGTTAGTGTTCATTTTGGACAGAAGCGGTTCAATGTCGGGGCTTGAGGGCGACACGATAGGCGGATTTAATTCGCTCATCAAAAAGCAGAGGAGTCAGGACGGCGAGTGCTATGTGTCGACAATACTTTTCGACCATGAGAGCATAGTCCTGCACGACCGAGTAAGGCTTGAAAAAATCGAAGAAATGACCTCGAGGGATTACGTTGTGCGCGGCAGTACCGCTCTGATAGACGCCATCGGCGGGGCTGTAAAGCACATAGCCAACATACACAAGTACGCAAGAGCGGAGGACGTGCCGGAGCACACTGTGTTCGTAATAATGACCGACGGGCTTGAAAATTCGAGCCATGTTTTCAGCAGCGACGAGGTCAAAAAGATGATAGAAAGGCAAAAGGAAAAATACGGCTGGGAGTTCCTCTTTATCGGGGCGAATATCGACTCCGTGGAAACTGCAAAGGGCTTTGGAATAGGTGCGGACCGCGCTGTCAATTACCACGCCGACGGAGAGGGTACCGCCGTAGTGTTCAATACGGTATCGGAGGCTGTGTACAACGTAAGACAGTCTGCAAATATACCCGTCGGATGGAGCGAGAAAATCGAGAAGGACTTCAAGAGCAGAGAGAAAAAATAGCGGAGAGCTGTTCCTATACCTGTGGTCGCGCTGCAAGGCGGTGCGGCTGCGGGCATTTGTCAAAGGGACTTAGCTTCCCTTCGGGGAGAAAAATTGCTCCGGCAGGTCATTTTGTTTTACCCTCGAGTGCCGAGCATATGCAGTAATAAATCGGTATTGTGAGGAAAAATATCCATGATATGGAAAACCCGCCGACAGAGCCTCCCCAGAATCCCCAAATGAAAAAGAATATTACAGCCAAAACGGGGTAACAGAATTTGCTCGGCTTTCTTTTTATTATTGCCTCCGTCAAGGTGTAATAAAGCGGTACGGTCAAAAAAACGAGCCAAGCGCGGTAAAAACCGCCGGCAAAGCCGAAAAAGCCCCACAGGAGAAAGATGATAAGGGCGAATATCGGGTACGGAAGGCTGTACCACAGGCTTTTTTTATTTTCTCTCTTGCGGTTTAGCTTATCGCTGTCGGAAGTATGAACGGGCTCATCGGCGCAGGCTCCCTGTCCGCTATTTTCGTCAAGAGGCATATCGCCCTTGTCCGGACTGCCCGCGTCGTCCGTATTGTCGGCAGAACCGGGCGTATCGTCCGTGGCGGTTATTCCGCTGCCGGTAATGAGCTCGTCTATCGTTATCCCGTAGATTTTCGCCAAAAGAATAAGATTGTCGGTGTCGGGCGACGCTTCAGCCCTCTCCCATTTAGATACAGCCTGTCGGCTGACTCCTATTTTTTCGGCAAGTTGTTCCTGCGACAGAGAGTGCATTTTTCTGTATCGCAATAATTTATTCGCGGTTTCAATATTCATTTTATCCTCCCAAGGCATACGGCTTTATTTGCTTTCGCACGATAATTATATCATTCGGGCGAAATGCGCGCTATATATTTTAGCTTCCAATGCCCGCAACCTGCGGTTGCGGCGCTTATCCGAGGCAGGAGAGGATAATTTTCCACTCGTCTTTAAGCCGTTCAAGGCTGTACGCGGCGTTCGCCGGGCTTGTCGAGGGGAGCTTTAACGACGGTATTTTTACGCATTCAAGGCAGTATTTTTTATACAGCCTGTCGGCTGTTCCCCCGTTTGTGAATATTTGCTTTATATCGCTGCCGCGTATGATAGGAGTGAGGTCGTTCGGAACGGCGTTTTTGATCGAGCTGTCGCTTGAGCCTGTTATCTCGCAGCTTGAAATCACGTCCCAAAGGGCTATGCACTTATCGAGGAGAAGTCTTTTTTTATCGTCTGTGCTTTCGGGAACCGGAGAGCCTGTCAGACTCGACAGCACTCGCCA
>CANPZK010000143.1 GCA_947588875.1 uncultured Clostridia bacterium | reverse complement strand
ATATTCTTTTTTGGTTTTATCGTTTCAATTTCTATGTTATATTTTTTAGCTGTGCCTTTAACGTGTTCCTTAATCGCCTGCATTTCTAAGCCTGTATTAAAAAATACATATTTGACCGGCGGCAGCTGATAATCCATCATAGCGCGGGTGCGTTCTATTAAATCAATTAATATGTCGCTGTCGGAGCCGCCCGAGTAAGAGCATATTGCCTTTGGGTGTTGAGTCAACCGCTTTGCGATTATGCTTTTAATAGCTTCAAATTTTGCCGGTGCGTCGAAGTCCGCGTAGTCCGGTCTTTCCGTATAAACCTTACTGCGGTATGTATTATTCATTTTCATGTTCGTCCTCCCTGTCATCTTCGTTCTCCTCAATTTTTTTCATTCTCTTCCATTCCTTCCTCATCCTTATTTTCAAACGGACCAGTCGAAAGAACCAAAGAAAAAAAACACCCGAGAAGCAAAAAAAGCCCTATTACAAACACAGGAATGATTAGTACATTTGACATAATTTCGCCACTTCTTTTCAAAGAAAGTGCTGCTTCTCTTCTACCTTCATCTTCATCCGAACGATTTTCTGTTGTTTCTGTATGTTCCTCCATTGGTTCGATTAATGTTTCAGTTACCAATGCGTCAAAACTTGTTATATCAGAAAATACATTCTCAGATTGAGTCGGCTGATTCATTATGGTCGATGAAACAGCTTCGTCCTTAGAGCCGCAGCCAACGGCTGCTATTGCCGTAACTATAATCATAGCAACCAATATGATTTTCTTTTTCATAATTGACACCCTTTCTTAATTGATTTAACTGTTATTTCGTCTTTAGACGAGTCGTTGTTTATTTATCTTTTTTCTCGTTATCTGCTCTGGAGGAAGATATTGTAAACGCCATTATACCAATTCCAATCAAAGCGCCTATAATAAGTCCCATAAAAAATTCAAGCATTTACTTCATCTCCTTTATTACTTCTTCGGCAAAAGCGAGGTAATCAACAGCGCCGTTTGAACGTCTGTCGCATTCAATAATTGGCTTGTGATGATTTATTGCCTCGGAAAGCTTTGTGTTTTTTCGTATTACTGTATTAAAAACAGGCAAAAGCCTTTGCGACTTAAATGCCTGTGTGTATGCTTTTTTGTTAATCGTATTTTCATACTGTGTAATCAGCACGCCCATAACTTTTATATTCGGATTTGTGAAGCGTCTTATTTCGGTTATTTCCTCCGACATTTGCATAAGCCCGGGCAGTGCAAAATCGTCCGGGATAAGTGGAAGAATAACAAAGTCGGCCGCTGTCAGGGCGTTTTCCTTTATCCGCTCGCCGGACGGCGGACAGTCGAATATTATAACGTCGTATTTGTTTTCTATCGGTTTAAGGGAGGATAAAAGAAGATATTCCTGTCTCCTCGTCATCATCATAAGATGAGTTTCTATCTCGCTGAAGCTCCGGCAGGACGGGAGAATATCCAAGCCCTTATACGGTGTGTTTATGATTGCCTGTTCCGGCACACAACGCCCCGTCATTACCTCATGTATCGTATTTTCAATATCTTTTCGCTCCTTTAGGTAATACGACGTGCTATAAGCCTGTTTGTCCAAATCGACAAGCAATACGTTTTTGTTATACTCAGAAGCGAGTATAGCTGCTAAATTTACCGCCGTGGTTGTCTTTCCACAGCCGCCTTTTTCATATGTAACTGCTATTTTCTTTGCCATAATTGTCGTCCTTTCATAATTGACTTATATAATATTTTCTGCTCTGTCACAAAATATCAATTCGCTTAAGCTTATCTACCCATAAAGCTATGCATCCAAACTCACCATCCTTTTCAATATAATCTTTTTCTTGTGAAATTAACAACAATGCATGAGGATGATAGTCGTCATCCTCACAAGGTTGAATAACTATTTTATATACGATGCCTGAGTATGTTCTATCGTCATTATCAATAGCGCATACTTTCATTTTTTCTTCGATAAACATATGTCTTTCTCCAACTCCTTTATTATCTAAACAGGAAGCGGAGACGCTCTCCGCTTCCTGTCTAAATATAATCATACTTAATTTTCTTCGCCTTCACCCGATGTGTTATCATCAATACTTTTACCGGCTTCAACAATAGGCTGTTCTGAATTTGCATTTGATTGAGAAACATTGGTTGCCAGAACACCCTTAACAGGTTCAAAGACCGAAGATACAAGATTTTTTAATTCATCATTAAACGGCTTATCATTCAGAGCATGATTTTCTGCGTTAAGTGTTTTCATTAAAGCCGGAATCCCCGAAAGCGTGTCTAAAAGGACATTGCCTGTATTGTTGCCTTGTGCAGAACCGCCAATATTGACAAACTCAGCATTTTTCCCGAGCTCAGCCATAATCGTCGCAGTTTTGGTCGCAATTTCAATACGAGCATTAGCGTCGATTTTGAGCTTTTCAATCTCATAATTGACTTTTTCGTTTGAAGCTCTTGCCTCGGCAAGAGCCTTTTCGCCCTCTGCTTGAGCCAGCATCTTAGCTTTCTCTGCTTCAGCCGTTGCAATACCCTTTTGACGAATAACTTCAGCTTCCGCATTACCCTCTCGGGTGATTTTTTCAGCAGACGCGTCTGCTGAAATTTTAACCGCTTCAGCCTGCTTTTGAGCGACCTGCACGTCCGCGTCAGCGGAAATCTTACGCATACTTGCTTCAGCCTCTGACTCGATCTCACGCTTACGCTTTTCAGCTTCAGCCTCAGTAGCAACAACGTCCTTGCGTTTTTGAGCCTCAAGATTAGCCTGCTCCTGACGGATTACATTAATGCGGCCTTCTTGCGCCGCAAGCTCCTGCTCACGAATTGTTTTCTGAAGCCGTCCGGCAATATCGGCGTCTGCCTGCGCTTTATCGGTCTCAGCCTTAAATTCAGCCATTTTTATATTGTTTTCTCTCTGCTTGGCCGCGACAGCCAACTCAGACGCTAACTCATTTTCTGCCGCAAGCTGTTCAGATTGCGCTTTCTGTGTGCGTACCTCCTGAAGAACAACAGCCTTCTTGTTTTCGGCTGCAAGTCGTTTATCTTCCATATCAAGAGTGGCTATGTTTTGATAATATCCGTTGTCGTCTGATATTTCCTGCATATTAAGGGAAACAAGTTCAAGCCCCATTCGTGACATTTCGTCAGATACAATTTCTTCAACTCTGGCGGTAAAACCCGCTTTATCTTTCAAAACCTCTTCCGGAGTCATACTGGCAATAATGTCCCTGATTGCGCCTGTCAAGGTACAGCGAACGTCAGCAATAATTCCATCTGTATTACGTTCCTTGAATGAAACAATTGCTTTCATTAACGATTCTTCAGAACGTATATCCGGGCGGATCTGCGCCGTCCAATCTATTAAAACCTGCACCGATGTCGCAGACTGAACATTATCATGTTCCGCCGTAACCGTCAGCATACACAAATCAAAATATTGAGCTTTTCTGAAAATCGGAACTACAAAAGCTCCTCCGGATATTTTTACCTTTGGCTCTTTGCCTCCGGTGACAATCAACGCCTTATCTACGGGCGCAACCTTATACATTTTGCACACGGCGACAATAGCAATTACTACTACTGCTATTGCGATAATAATTGGGATAATATTTGATAAAAATGATAACGAAGTCATTATTTGCCCCTCCTAAAAAGCAAGCCGGACAAGATTATTCTCTTGCCCGACTTGCTTGTAATATTTTTAATAAATATTATTTTTATCTATCCTGCTTAATTTTCCTGCTCTTTTCCTTTGCCTTAGCTATAAGCA
>CANPZK010000142.1 GCA_947588875.1 uncultured Clostridia bacterium | reverse complement strand
CATAAATACACAGACTCCGATTTGAAGTGGAACGACAGCTATATATACTACGTCGCGGCAAAGGCGAGCGATTTCCTCGACAAAACGTATGTAAAGGAAATTTTAGGCGCGGCATATGCTCCCACGTCCATAATTCCTCCCGCAGAGACCCCGACGGAGAATATTACAGACGCGCCGACCGAAAACATTACGCAGCCCGCGACCGGCTCGATTACTCCTTCTGCGACCGAGCCCGCGACTGCCGCCGACACTGAGGGCAGCGCGCCGGAGAGCGGAACCAAGCCTGCGGCGACAGCCGCCGACAATACCGCCCAGCAGGGCAAGGGCGACGTAAACACCGGAGCCAAGTCGGCGGCGGCAGCCGGAGTTGTGTTGATTTCTGCCGCCGCGCTGTGCCTGCTCGTGAGGAAAAGACATACTAAATCCTAAAAAGCTTTAGCCGCGCTTGACATATCATAGGAGTATGGATATAATTATTAATCAGACAGTTCGCTTGCGCCATCCTGTCTTTAAACAAAACCAGGGCATCTATGATAGATAGGTAAAGTGCGTTTAAAGCGACTTACTATAATTACAGATGCGTCTGCTCAGCAGACGCATTTTTTAGGGAGAATTTTATGTATTTGCTTAAAACTTCAGCGTCATTCGACAGCGCGCATTTTTTACACGGCTATAACGGAAAGTGCGCCAATATTCACGGCCACCGCTGGGTGATAGAGGCGGAGCTTTTCGGCGGGGAATTGAAGAAAAGCGGGGAGAAGCGCGGAATGCTCATTGATTTCGGCGATTTCAAGCGCGAGGTCAGGTCGATAGCGGACGAGTATGACCACGCCCTGATATTTGAGGAAAACACACTGCGGGCGGCTACCCTTGACGCACTCGCCGAGGAGGGCTTTCGGCTTATCGCCGTTCCGTTCAGACCGACCGCGGAAAACCTTGCCGAGCATTTTTTCGGTAAGCTAAAGGCAAAGGGACTGCCGATTAAACGCGTGACGGTCTATGAAACGCCGGAGAATTGCGCGGCGTACGAGGAGGCTTTAGGCGAAAATGTATAAATATCCTGTTGCCGAAAAATTTGTAAGCATAAACGGCGAGGGGGCGCGTGCGGGCGAGCTTGCTGTTTTTATCCGCTTCAGGGGCTGTAATCTTAGCTGTTCATATTGCGACACAAGGTGGGCAAGCGGCGGCGACTGCCCTGCGGCGCTTCGAGCGGGGTCGCAAATGTGACGCTCACGGGCGGGGAGCCGCTTCTGCAAGCGGAGATTTATCCGCTCATAGAGTCGCTTATGAAAAACGGAATGCGCGTCGAGATAGAAACAAACGGCAGCGTTGCGCTCGCCGAGCTTTCGGACAAGCCGTTTCGCCCTGCCTTTACAATGGACTACAAGCTCCCCTCGAGCGGCATGGAGGAGCATATGAATACCGGCAATTTTTCTCTGCTCAATAAAGACGATATTGTAAAATTCGTCGTAGGGGATAAAGCGGACCTTGAACGCGCGGCTGAGATTATAGAGATTTATGACCTCATCGGCAGCTGCGGGATATATTTCAGCCCTGTGTTCGGGCGGATAGAGCCGGAGGCCATTGTTGAATTTATGAAGGAGCGCAGGCTCAACAACGCAAGGCTCCAGCTTCAGCTCCACAAATATATATGGGATCCGAATAAACGCGGAGTGTAAGGCGGTGTAAATATGGATAAAGAAAAAATAGAATATCACATAAGAGAAATACTCAAGGCTATCGGCGAGGACCCGGAACGCGAGGGTCTAAAGGAAACGCCGAAGAGGGTCGCGGGAATGTTTGAGGAGGTGTTCGAGGGCATATCGTACTCAAATCACGAGATAGCCGAGATGTTCGGCAAGACCTTTGAAATGACGGACTCGGACGCAGCGGTAGTTATGCGGGATATAACCGTGTTCAGCTATTGCGAGCATCATATGGCGCTCATGTATGATATGTATGTAAACGTAGCGTATATTCCGAGGGGCAAGGTGATTGGGCTGAGCAAGATTGCCCGCATCTGCGATATGGCGGCGAAGCGCCTCCAGCTCCAGGAGCGGCTCGGCAGAGATATTGCTGAGATAATATCCGAGGCGACAGGCTCGCCGGACGTAGGCGTGCAGATACGCGGCTGTCATAGCTGTATGACCGCGCGGGGGATACGGAACGCGTCTGCAAGCACGGTTACAAGGACTTATCTCGGCTCCTTCAAGACGGATTCGGATTTAAAAAGGCTGATAGATTGACAAGGAGGATAAACGATGAAATCATTGGTACTGCTCAGCGGCGGAGTCGACAGCGCGACCTGCCTTGCGATGGCGATAGATAAATACGGCTCCGGCGAGGTTATGGCTCTGTCGGTGTATTACGGGCAAAAGCACGACAAGGAGATACAGGCGGCGCGGCGGATAGCCGATTATTACGGGGTCGAGCTTGTAGAGCTTGACTTGGCAAAAATATTTGCCGGCTCCGACTGTTCTCTTTTAAAAGGCTCAGATGACGAGATACCTAAGGAGGATTATGCCGCTCAGCTCAAAAGGACGGGCGGCGCGCCAGTGTCAACCTATGTTCCGTTTCGGAACGGGCTTTTTCTCTCGTCGGCGGCGAGTATCGCCCTCTCAAACGGCTGCGAGGTCATATATTACGGCGCTCACAGCGACGACGCTGCGGGAAACGCCTATCCCGATTGCAGCAGCCGCTTTAACAACGCCATGAACGAGGCTATATATGTCGGCAGCGGCGAGCGGCTTAAAATAGTCGCTCCGTTTGTTGAGCTTACGAAGGCGGACGTTGTAAAGCGCGGACTTGAGCTTTGCGTTCCGTACGAGCTGACTTGGAGCTGCTATGAGGGCGGCGAAACGCCCTGCGGAGCTTGCGGCACCTGCCGCGACAGAATGGCGGCGTTCGAGGCTAACGGAGTAAAAGACCCGATAATGAAAGGAAATTGATATGAGCGGCAGAGAGAAAAACGAAGCTGGGGAGATAACCCTGCTCGGAAGTCAAAAGACCGAATATAAAAGCGACTATGCTCCCGAGGTTTTGGAAACCTTTCCGAACAAGCACCCCGAGAACGATTATTTTGTCAAATTCAACTGTCCGGAGTTTACGAGCCTTTGCCCGATAACCGGCCAACCCGACTTTGCGACCATATATATATCATACGTCCCGAACGAGGTCATGGTCGAGAGTAAGTCGCTGAAGCTGTATCTTTTCAGCTTTAGGAATCACGGCGATTTTCACGAGGACTGCGTGAACATAATAATGAAGGATTTGATAAAGCTCATGGACCCCAAATATATTGAGGTTTGGGGCAAGTTTTTGCCGCGCGGCGGCATATCCATCGACCCCTACTGCAATTACGGCAAGAGCGGCACTCGTTGGGAGGGCGTTGCATGGGATAGGCTTTCAAGGCACGATATGCACCCCGAGAGTATAGACAACAGGTGAAACGGCGGGCGGATTTTATGATCGCCGCCCGTCAGTACATCGGTTATGAAACCGGCTGCCACCACTACAATGTGGATGTGGCAAAACATTATGAATTTTAACTTTTATTACGACTGATCGATACGAGCGGCTTTCGCGTGGTCAACGCAAACGCCTTTAAGCGAATTTTCCTCCGGCGGCTCGCCGGTGAAACGGAGGAATAATCAATGGCTGCGATTGGTCTTGATAAACTTTACTATTCCAAGATCACTGAGGCTCTTTACAAGGGTACCAAGCGCAACATCGAAAGCGAGGAAGACCCAAAAAACGCAGTAGTCGGGTAACAGACGAGGAAC
>CANPZK010000141.1 GCA_947588875.1 uncultured Clostridia bacterium | reverse complement strand
ATGCGGATTAAAAACGGTATGTATGAGTTTCTCGTCTGCGCCCGTCATGAGGTCGGCTGCTTTGACGGAATAGAGTTAGGACCAACCGTTCAGCGCGAATATATTCACTCAGGCATAGACACGGAAATTGACAGACTGTTTTTTGAGAAGCTCAACAAAAAAGATGGCGTAATTTTTGATACTCTTCTTTCCGAAGAAGGCGGCAGGTTCTACCACGAGCAGAACAGAAATGTAGTGCTTGAAATTGCGGAGGATGAGATACAGTCTTTGCCCGAGGGATATTTCTGGACTAATCTGCGGACGTTGAGCGAGCTTGTTCAGGTGAACAACTGCCTGAATATTCAGCTTCGGAATTTATTATCGGTATTGGAGTGGTGATCTTGAGTAAGGTTAAGATAGGAATAATCTGTCCGTCGGAAATAGCGTTTCGCCGCTTTATGCCGGCTGTTAAGGAATGCGATGAGGCGGAGTACATAGGCGTTGCATACGCCAGCGCAGACGAGTGGTTCGGCACGGCTGCCGCTGACAGCAGAATTATCGAAAGAGAAGCCAATAAGGCGCAGTCGTTTAAAACGGAATACGGCGGCAAGGTTTTTTCAAGCTATACGGAGCTTATAAAATCCGACGAGGTGGATGCGGTGTATCTTCCCCTGCCTCCAGCTCTGCATTTCAAATGGGCAAGACTTGCCCTTGAAAGCGGAAAGCACATCTTCCTTGAAAAGCCATCGACTACCTCTGCGGCGGATACAAAAGAGCTGATAGCATTGGCGGAGGAAAAGGAGCTTGCCGTACACGAAAACTATATGTTTGCCTTTCATAAGCAAATTGAGGAAATTAAGGAAATAATTACAAGCGGCAGGCTGGGAGATGTTCGGCTTTACAGAATAGCCTTTGGATTTCCTCAGAGGGCGGCAGGCGATTTCAGATACAATAAATCATTGGGCGGCGGAGCGCTCCTCGACTGCGGAGGATATACGCTGAAGCTCGCCTCCATGCTTTTGGGAGAAAGCGCTGAAATCAAATACTCTCAGCTCAATTCAACCGACGGGTTTGACGTTGATATTTACGGGAGCGCGGCGCTCGTCAATGATACAGGAGTAACAGCGCAGGTGAGCTTCGGTATGGACAACAGCTACAAGTGCGACCTCGAGGTTTGGGGGAGCAAGGGAACGTTAAGTACCGGTAGGATACTTACAGCGCCGGCGGGCTTTGAGCCTGTTGCAGAGATAAAGACGGCGGACGGGAGGGAAACCATATCGCTTCCGGCTGACGATACGTTTAAAAAATCAATAATTCATTTCTGCAAATGTGTGAATGATAATGATGTCAGAAAAGAAAACTATAAAATGATAGTAAAACAAGCTGAGCTTGTTGACAAAGTAAAAGGAGTAAACTAAAATGGCAAACTTAAAAATAACGGAGCTTGAATTACCTGGAGTTAAAATTATTGAACCTACATATTTTGAGGATTACAGGGGTTATTACTGCGAGACATATTCTTCCCGCACTATGGCGCAGTACGGTATAAATACGGTCTTTGTGCAGGATAATCACAGCTTTTCGCTTAAAAAGGGAACTATTCGCGGAATACATTTTCAGAACAATCCGAAGCCTCAGCTAAAGCTTGTAAGATGCACAAGAGGTCGTGTAATGGACTATGCGGTTGACTTGAGAAAGGATTCGCCGTATTTCAAGAAGTGGGTTGCGGTAGAGCTTTCTGCCGAAAACAGGAAGCAGATATGGATTCCTTCAGGATTCGGTCACGCGTTTATCACGCTTGAGGATAACTGCGAGGTGCTTTATAAGGTCGACGAGTGGTACTATCCCGAGTATGACAGGGCAATAGCATACAACGATCCGGAAATAGGAATCAACTGGGGAACCGACAGTCCGGTAATATCCGTAAAAGACACAAAGGCCCCAACTCTCGCGGAAAGCGACGTTAACTTTACTGTGGGGGAAAATAAGTAATGGAAAAAGTAATAGTAACCGGAGCCGGAGGATTTATCGGCGGAGCGCTTACAAAAAAGCTTCTTGAAAAAAACGTGACTGTATATGGCGTAGATGTAAGTGAAGAAAAGCTTTCGGAATACAGTGTATTTCAGAATTTTATTCCGATTATTGCTGATTTTTCAAAGTATGACACCCTTAACGAGATGATAGATGACGACATAGATGTTTTTTATCATTTTGCGTGGCAGGGTGGATTAGGACCTGCATTTAAAGACTATGGACTTCAGATTAACAATGCGAAATATGCCTGCAAGGCTATGGAGCAGGCTATAAAAATAGGTTGTAAAAAGTTTGTCTTTGCCGGAACTATGAATGAATACGAAATGGATAAATATATTAAGGCAGATTATTTTGAACCGAGATACACATACATATATTCATCTGTTAAACAAGTTAGCGAGGCAATATGCAAAACGCTCGCATTTCACAATAATATTCAGTTTTGCTCAGGAAGAATTGCTATGGCATACGGAGAAAAGAATTATTCTATGGTGCTGCCGAATGTTGTTATGAAAAATCTGCTTTCAAACACTCCGTGCAGCTTGATTGAGGGCAAAGACCTTTATGACATGATATATGTTGACGATATAGCCGGAGCTTTCGAAGCAATAGGCGAGTACGGTAAAAACCTGAAAAGCTATTATGTGGGACACAGGAAACTGACCACCTTCAGAAATTTAATTGAAAAGGTTGCCAAAATAATTAATCCAAGCTGTCCGCTTCTGTTCGGTAAATACCCTGATGTGCCGTCAGGAGTAGATTATTCAAACATCGACCTCGACGCTCTTTACAACGACACGGGTTTTGAGTGCAGTGCGGACTTTGAGGAAAGCATAAAAAAGACAGCCGAGTGGCTTAAAAGTGAGGGAAGCTCAATATGAAAGGAATAATCTTGGCAGGGGGACGGGGTACAAGGCTTTACCCGAATACCATAACCGTGTCAAAGCAGCTTTTGCCGATTTACGACAAGCCGTTGATATACTATCCGCTGTCGGTGCTGCTTTTGGCGGGGATCAGGGATATACTGATAATTTCAACGCCGAGGGATACCGATAACTACAAATCCTTGCTCGGCGACGGCTCGCGAGTAGGAGTACATATTGATTACACGGTTCAAGACGAGCCGCGCGGACTTGCGGACGCGTTTATTTTGGGCGCGGACTTCATAGGAAACGACAGCGTTTGCTTAGTCCTGGGCGACAATGTGTTCTATGGTCAGCATTTTACAAAAGTGCTTGAAGATGCAAAGAATCAGGCGGAGACTTACGGCGCCGCAATATTCGGCTATCCCGTCAAAGACCCGAAGGCGTTCGGTGTTGTCGAGTTTGACGAAAATAACAGAGTTATTTCAATCGAGGAAAAACCGCAAAGACCTAAGTCTGACTATGCGGTTCCGGGGCTCTACTTCTACAATAACGACGTGGTGAAAATTGCGAAAAATGTAAAGCCCTCGGAAAGGGGCGAAATAGAGATAACCTCGGTTAATGAGGAGTATCTCAGACGCGGCCAGCTCAGGGTGACGCTCATGGGCAGAGGTATGGCATGGCTCGACACCGGTTCTCCGAAGGGAATGCACAAGGCGAGCGGCTTTGTAAAGACGGTGCAGGAGATGCAGGGCTTTTATATATCGTGTATAGAAGAAATTGCGTGGCGCAGGGGATTTATAGACGACGCACAGCTAAAGAAGCTGGGCGAAGAATTAAGCATGACGGAGTACGGGCAGTATCTGCTGTCGCTTTTGGAGGGATAGATTTGAAAATTATAATCACAGG
>CANPZK010000140.1 GCA_947588875.1 uncultured Clostridia bacterium | reverse complement strand
TCCTGCATATCGCGCGCGGGGTGGTGCTTCGGTATATTCAGCGACTCAAAGCACTCATAGTCCGTTACTATCTCAGAGTAGTCCTCGACCGTAAAGCCCATTGATCTGAATATCGCCTCGCACTGGCGCTGAACGAGCGTTATCGGGTGATAAGAGCCTCTGTCGGCGCTTACCGGAGTGGTAACGTCAAATTTCGGCATAGACGCTATCTCGCGCTCTATCTCCTTCTCTTTAAGCTCCGTAAGTCTTTCCTCGATTTTTTCCGCCGCGTAGGTTTTTAGCTTATTCACCTCCGCGCCGAGCGTTTTGCGCTCCTCGTGGCTCAAGTCCTTCATGCCCTTGAGCAGTTGGGTTATGCTGCCCTTTTTGCCTAGATAGGCGACCCTGAGCTTATCGAGATCGACAAGATCCGCCGCCTGCCCGAGCTTGCTTTCAAGCTCGTTTTTCAGATTGATTATTTGTTCCTTCATGAAATGCCTCCTAAAAAAATAAATCCCTGCGTAAATCCTACGCAGGGACGAATAAAATCCGCGGTACCACCCTGATTTTTGCAAAAGAGCAAACACTCCTGCGGCCTTTAACGGGGCCTCCGTCGCGGCCTACTTGCGTCTGCGCTTTAAGCCGCGCCGCTCAAAAGCGAACTTCACCGCTATCCTCCGGCAAGGACGATCTCAGCCCGCGTCGCCCTCTCTCTTGGTCGGAATTTATAACGGCTACTCTCTTTGTCACAGCGTTTATCTGATATTATCACTATGAGTTAATATATCATTATTCTGCGGAAAATGCAAGTGTTTTTGCTTAATATTTGTTGTGTAACACATCTCTTTATGTTATAATTATATGGTCATCATAAAATTCAATTTAAGGACGGGGCAAAAAATGGATCAGCTTGTTGAGCAAATAGTTAAAAGAGAAAAAAGAGCTAAGGACACTATGATAAGGATAATAACCATATTAGGTTTCTTCCTTTTGCCGCTTATATGTATAGGGCTTGGATATGTAGTCAATTTCTATTTTATCGTCATCGCGTTTTTTGTGTTTATCGGCGGCATATATGTAGTATGGTATATTTTTTCAAGTCTGAGGGTCGAATATGAATACAGCATCGTCAGCGGAACGGCGACGGTTTCAAAAATAATCGACAAGAGAAAGCGCAAGGGCATAATAAAATTTGAGGTTTCAAAAATCGAGGAGTTCATCGAGTATGACAACCGAGATTTCGACACCCGCCTTTTCCGTCACATATACTACGCGGCGGGCAACGACCCCACGCTAAAGACCTATGCCGCGACCATATCGACCGAAAAGTACGGCAGATGCGTTCTTCTGTTCACGCCAAACGAAAAATTTCTCGAGGCAATGCGCCCGCACCTTCAGCGCCAAATCGTCATCAATCTTTTTTACAAGAGGAAATAAAGCGCAGACCGGCATTTTTTTATTTTGGTCATTAACAAAAAGGGAGCAGGGATATGCTTCCTTTTTTTACCATACGGCGTTTTTCGGAGTACGGGGCGGCGACCCGACCTGCCGCCTGCGGCAGGTCGGCAAAACGCGGCGGAGACGGTTCTCTGCGAACGCCCGACGAACTGCTGCGCCGCGTTTTTGCAAATTTCCGCCGGAGGCGGAAATTTGCGGTCGCCGCCCCGATTTTCATACGCCGCACAAAACCAAAAAGGAGCTTAACCACAATGAAAATTCTAACCTGCGAGCAAATGCAAAGCCTCGAACGGGCAGCCGTAAACGGCGGTATCGACTGCTTCGAGCTTATGGAAACAGCCGGAGTCTCGGCCGCAAAAGCGTTTGCAGAAAAATTCGGAATAAAACGCAGCGACCGAGTAGTATCGGTCTGCGGCAAGGGCAACAACGGCGGCGACGGTATAGTAGCCGCGACGTATCTCTGCAATATCGGGATAAGAACCGACGTTATACTTGTGGACGGAGAGATAAAAACGCGGGAAGCGTCGCTCGCCTTGCAAAGGTCGGGCAAAAGCAGCGTCCCTGTATGGCGCATATGGGAGGAAACCGATAAATCAATTGAAAAAATCAAAAACGCCGACTACATCATAGACGCAATATATGGAATAGGCTTTAAGGGTGCGCTCAGGGAAAACATTCTGCCGGTCGTCGAGCTTATCAACGCGAGCAAGGGCAAGGTTATGTCGGTGGATCTGCCGAGCGGAATAATATGCGACAGCGGTCAGTGCGAAAACGGCTGTGTAAACGCGGATATGACCGTCACATTCACCACCCTGAAGCCGCTGCACGTTTTGTATCCGTCAATCGACTTCTGCGGGAAAACATATGTGTTGAGCGTAGGCATCCCTCGGGAGCTGATCGACAAATCACCCTGCTATGTTGAAACCGTGACAAGCGGCATCGCAAAACGTGCGCTTGCAAAAAGGAAGCCGTCCTCAAACAAGGGCAGCTTTGGCTCCCTGCTATCAATATGCGGCAGCTACGGAATGGCGGGCGCGGCTCAGCTCGCCGTAAACGGCGCATACGCCTGTGGAGCGGGGCTTGTCAGATCCGCCGTCACAAAATCCGTGTACGCCATAAACTCACCGTCTTTTCCCGAGGCGGTGTATATTCCGCTGGAGGAAAACGAAAGCGGCAGAATATCCGCTGATAATATTAAAGCCCTGCTTGAGCTTACGCGCACGTCACGGGCTGTCCTTGTGGGCTGCGGCGTCGGCGTGGACGACGACACAAGGCGCCTTGTCGCCGAGCTTATAGTCAAAGCCGAAACGCCGCTTATTCTCGACGCGGACGCTCTTAATATAGTCGCGGAACAGCCCGCCCTTTTAAATCGGGCAAAATCGCGCATCATAATAACGCCTCACCCGGGCGAGATGGCTCGGCTGTGCGGAATATCTGTCGAGCAGGTACAGAGGAACAGAAAGGGCTGCGCCGAATATTTTGCGGAAAAATATAATGTTATAACCGTACTGAAGGGAGCATATACTGTAATAGCGAGTGAAACGGGAAAATGCCTTGTCAACACCACGGGCAACCCGGGTATGGCAAGAGGCGGCAGCGGGGACGTTCTCGCGGGAATGATTGCGGGACTCGTCACGCAGGGCGCAGACCCGTTTGACGCCGCCTGTGCGGGAGTATATATACACGGCGGAGCGGGCGACATATGCCGCGACGAGATAGGGGAATACTCTATGCTCGCGCGGGACATTATCGGAGCGATCCCGAAATTTTTAAAGGGTCTCGCGCGATAATACTTATTGTATATTATAGCTTTCTTATTATACGATTTGTAGTATACATTCGGCAAATTTCCTTGATTAATATACAATTAGTAATTGTCGCTTACCTTAGCTTTACTAAAAGTAATTTTCTCGCGCTATATTACAATTTGTAATTACGGTGATACTTATGAAAAAAATTTTTCCTCTCTCCGCCGCCTTTTTGGCGGCGCTTTTGCTCTGCGGCTGCTCAGCCAATTCAAATCAGCCAAAACCGACGGTCGCAGATTTCTCCGCCGACGCTGTCGTGACATATAGCGGCGGCGAACAGGAGCAGGCGTTTCTCACCTCGGATTTGAAGGGTATATCTCTCATACTCAACTCCGACAGTCTGGACGGTCTGAAGTACGAATGCGACGGCAAAACGACGGAGATAAGCCTTGACGGGGTATCGGTCGAAAACAGCGCGAGCAATTTTTCCGCCTCAGTGCCTTACGCCATTTACAATTCCATAAGCGCTCTCAGAAACGGCAAGGGGCTAACGGTCAGTAGCAACGACGGCAAGAGCACTGTTTACAGCGGCAAAAACAGCTCAGGCACATTTTTTGCGACGGTAGATAACGAAAGCGGATATATTGAAAAAATAGATTACAGGGACATTAGCCTTTCCGCCGTG
>CANPZK010000139.1 GCA_947588875.1 uncultured Clostridia bacterium | reverse complement strand
GGCTATGAACTCTTAATAAACCCGTCGGAGGTGATTATATGAAGCTGAAAAATTCTCTGTTCCTTTCCAAAGCTAATCTTCACGGGTCAAAGAGGAAGAACACCGTTTTTGTTATGATGATATTTGCCGTTATAGCGACGGTTCTTCTTGCAAGCTATATAAACATATATAGCGGTGTTTTATGGGATTTAATGAATAATCCGTCCACAAAAACGCTTTACTTAGTTCCCTTCAGAATTAATTATCCGGACAGCAATATGATAAACCTGAGTGAAGAAACTAAAGCGGATGTTTTGAATATTGAGCATGTCATATCGGTAGAGTCGGCAAAATACGCAGACTATCAACTGCCGGAAATTAAAAAAATTACCGATGAAAACGGAAACGATGTTACAAATTCGCTTGGAGAGCTTACGCCTGAAAAAATAATAGCTTCGGTGCAGATTCAGCGAAGCGATAATAATTTATTGGTAAAAAGCCTTGACGGTAAAAATATAGCCGAGGAGTCGGTTATGAGCTGCTATCTTCCCGATTACGGGTGTCTGTATTACGGTGGCAGAGTCAATTTAAGCGAGCTGCTTGGCAAGACCATAACCTTTGAATATGATTATTCTTTTCCGTCGTACACGGATGAGGGCGTTTACGGATATAGCGAACACAGGGTTGAGGTGCCGATAAAATACGAGCTTAAGGTAGCGGGGATATATCGCTTAGCCGCAGAAAACACATTGGGCCCTGTGATTGTTATTTCGCCGGATACTGCTCAAAAAATTGAAAACACCGCTCTTGAAAATGCCGATAAAAATCAGCTTTTGTCGCTAAAGACTTATCTTAACGACCCATACTCGAGAAGGCAGTATATCAAGGTTGACAGCTATGAAAATATAGATAAGGTAATGGGAAAAATGGAAGATTTAGGACTATATGCATCACCTTTAAGGCGTATCGAGCCCGCGACAAAGCTGTTTACAGCGCTGTTCACAGGTGCGGGAGCCTTTCTCCTGACGGCTGTTATGCTTTTGATGTGCATTAATATATTTTTGAGCGTCTATGCAAACATAAACGCTCGCCGCCCTGAAATAGGCTTGATGAAGGCGGTGGGCTATAAGAATTCGCAGATATTTAAGAGTATGTATATGGAAAACGTCATTTTGGCAGTCAGAGCCTTAATTGTCGGGCTTGCAATTTCTGCAATAGCCTCGATAGTCGTAAATGCTATAAATTTAAACAGCGAGGACCCGCTAAATTACTCCTATGTGATGTCGTGGCAGATGTTCGGAATAATGTCGCTGATAGCCCTTGCGATGATTTTGACAGTCCCGCTCATTTGTCAGCTTGTCATGCTGAATAAAATAACGAAAATTCAGCCGCAGGAGGCTATGAACTCTTAATAAACCCGTCGGAGGTGATTGTATGAAGCTGAAAAATTCTTTGTTTCTTTCCAGAGCTAATCTTCACGGGTCAAAGAGGAAAAACACCGTTTTTGTTATGATGATATTTGCCGTTATAGCGACGGTTCTTCTTGCAAGCTATATAAATATATATAGCGGTGTTTTATGGGATTTAATGAATAATCCGTCCACAAAAACGCTTTACTTAGTTCCCTTCAGAATTAATTATCCGGACAGCAATATGATAAACCTGAGTGAAGAAACTAAAGCGGATGTTTTGAATATTGAGCATGTCATATCGGTAGAGTCGGCAAAATACGCAGACTATCAACTGCCGGAAATTAAAAAAATTACCGATGAAAACGGAAACGATGTTACAAATTCGCTTGGAGAGCTTACGCCTGAAAAAATAATAGCTTCGGTGCAGATTCAGCGAAGCGATAATAATTTATTGGTAAAAAGCCTTGACGGTAAAAATATAGCCGAGGAGTCGGTTATGAGCTGCTATCTTCCCGATTACGGGTGTCTGTATTACGGTGGCAGAGTCAATTTAAGCGAGCTGCTTGGCAAGACCATAACCTTTGAATATGATTATTCTTTTCCGTCGTACACGGATGAGGGCGTTTACGGATATAGCGAACACAGGGTTGAGGTGCCGATAAAATACGAGCTTAAGGTAGCGGGGATATATCGCTTAGCCGCAGAAAACACATTGGGCCCTGTGATTGTTATTTCGCCGGATACTGCTCAAAAAATTGAAAACACCGCTCTTGAAAATGCCGATAAAAATCAGCTTTTGTCGCTAAAGACTTATCTTAACGACCCATACTCGAGAAGGCAGTATATCAAGGTTGACAGCTATGAAAATATAGATAAGGTAATGGGAAAAATGGAAGATTTAGGACTATATGCATCACCTTTAAGGCGTATCGAGCCCGCGACAAAGCTGTTTACAGCGCTGTTCACAGGTGCGGGAGCCTTTCTCCTGACGGCTGTTATGCTTTTGATGTGCATTAATATATTTTTGAGCGTCTATGCAAACATAAACGCTCGCCGCCCTGAAATAGGCTTGATGAAGGCGGTGGGCTATAAGAATTCGCAGATATTTAAGAGTATGTATATGGAAAACGTCATTTTGGCAGTCAGAGCCTTAATTGTCGGGCTTGCAATTTCTGCAATAGCCTCGATAGTCGTAAATGCTATAAATTTAAACAGCGAGGACCCGCTAAATTACTCCTATGTGATGTCGTGGCAGATGTTCGGAATAATGTCGCTGATAGCCCTTGCGATGATTTTGACAGTCCCGCTCATTTGTCAGCTTGTCATGCTGAATAAAATAACGAAAATTCAGCCGCAGGAGGCTATGAACTCTTAATAAACCCGTCGGAGGTGATTATATGAAGCTGAAAAATTCTCTGTTCCTTTCCAAGGCTAATCTTCACGGCTCCATGAGGAAAAGCGCCGTTTTCACAATGATGATTCTCGCGGTTGTTGCGGTAGTACTGCTGGCGGGTTTTTCAAATATATTTATAAATATGCTGACTACATATAAAAATGATCCGGCATTGAGAACTGTGTTTATTTTTCCGGCACAAAATTTTTTTAACAACCAAACAGGGGAATATGATAAGAGTACTTTTACTGTAAACGATGCTATAAGAGAGGATATTTTAAATATAGACCACGTTTTGTCGTGCGAACCTCTTCCTTATTCAAGAATAGATCAGGCGCCGAAAATTTCAAAAATAACAGATGAGAAAGGCAACGATGTTTCTGCTTCCTTCAAAGACCTTCCGCTCGAAAGAATAGAAAGGGGATTAAGCACACAGAGTACGGACAGAGAATTTTATAATAGAAGCCTAAAAGGCGAGCAGCTCAAGGACGCGCCCGTTATGAGCTGTATAATTCCCGATTATGCTTATCCGTTTCAGGACGAAAAATTTGACACGTCGGAGCTGCTTGGAAAGACGATAAGCTTTGAATATGATTACTGCTTTGAAGCATATGTCAATAAAGGTGAAGAGGGGTATATAGAAGATGATGTTTATGTTCCTGTTAAATACGATTTAAAGGTGGTAGGAATATATCATTACGCTTTTGAGTTGAACGGAGGACCTTCCGCTATTTATGTATCACCGGAAACGACGAAAAGAATTGAAAATACGGCGATTAAAAACGCGAATAAAGAGCAGCTAACACAGCTTAAGGATTATCTTAACGACCCATATTCACGAGAACAGATTGTAAGGGTCGATTCTCAAAAAGAGGCGGAAAATGTTGCGAATAAACTATTATTTGATGTTAAGGTCAATGCAGATGTGGAAAGGTCCTTTTTTCCGGAGGTGGAAATGTTTATTAATTTCTTTACCGGCGCAGCCTTCTTCCTTTTGAGCGCAATCCTGCTTTTGATGTGCATTAATATATTTTTGAGCGTCTATGCGAACATAAATGCTCGCCGCCCTGAAATAGGCTTGATGAAGGCGGTGGGCTATAAAACCTCTCAGATATTTAAGAGTATGTATATGGAAAACGTCATCTTGGCAGTCAGAGCCTTAATTGTCGG
>CANPZK010000138.1 GCA_947588875.1 uncultured Clostridia bacterium | reverse complement strand
CTATAGCGAAAGGACAAGACCGTATTTTGCTTGTTATGGCCACCGGTACCGGCAAAACATATACCGCTTTTCAGATTGTTTATCGTCTGCTCAAAAGCGGACTGAAAAAGAAGGTTCTGTATTTAGCTGACCGAAACATTCTTGTAGATCAGTCCATTCAGCAGGATTTCTCCCCTCTTGAAAAGACAATACATAAGATAAATTTTGCAAAGGACGATCCCGTTACCGTTACTTCCCACGAGGTCTACTTTTCTCTTTATCAGCAGCTTGCGGGTAACGAAATTGAAGATCGTATTTATACCAACAGCGATTTTGATTACAACATTATTTTGGAGGATCGCACTTATGAAGTGGCAAAGGAAATCACCGAATACTTAAAAAGCACCGACAGAATGCAAAAAACGATTGTATTCTGCACCACCGAGGATCACGCAGAGCGTATGCGAATTGCTCTGAATAATCTCAACGCCGATATGGTTAAAAAAATCCCGATTACGTCGTTCGCATTACCGGCTCTGACGCCTACGGCAAGAGCAAGCTGGATTATTTTATTTCCGTTGCCGCGCCCTATCCGGTGATTGCAACCACGTCAAAGCTCCTATCCACCGGCGCAGACTGTAAAATGACAAAATTGATTGTTCTTGATGAGATAATATCCCTTATGAGAAAATCGGGGATGAGGTGCGCGATATTTCCGATGAGATACCGTTTGAGATTCCGGATAGCTGGGAATGGGTGAGGCTCGGTAATTTATTGCAAGTAACTAGTGGAGTGTCATACAAAAAAGGTGATGTTTCTAATAAAGGGCTTCGAATCCTTCGCGGTGGAAACATTCAAGACGGGAAAGTTATTTTGGATGAGACAGATGTTTTTTTACCACTGTCATACGATGATTCTGATAAAAAAAGGAGACACTATAATTGTTGCTTCCACGGGCAGCAAAGCTGTGATAGGTAAGGCAGGGTATGTTGACAGGGATATACCAAATGTCATGATTGGCGCATTCCTCCGTATTTGTCGTCCGCATACACCAAATATTGAAAATTTTCTTAGATACATTTTTGCGAGTGAATATTACAGAAAGCATATAAGGGAATCATCGCAAGGCACTAATATTAATAATGTAAAAGAAACCTATATAACTGAATTACTAATTGGCCTTCCACCTCTTGCTGAGCAACAACGCATCGTTGCCAAAATAGAAGAGCTTGTGCCCTATATTGAGAAATATGGCGCAGTTGAAAACGAAGTTAATACACTTAACACCTTTTTTTCCAGAGCAGCTCAAAAAGTCCATTCTTCAAATGGCTGTACAGGGTAAACTTGTTCCGCAAGGCCCCGACGACGAGCCCGCATCCGTTCTGCTCGAAAGAATCCGAAATGAGAAAGAAAAGCTCGTCAAGGCGGGGAAAATCAAGCGGGAAAAGAACCCGTCTGTTATTTTCAGAGGTGCCGATAAATAAGGAGTTATGATGTAATTGATTATAATATCAACAACGCTGGAGATAATACCAAAAAGTAATTCGTGAAAAAGAGTATCTACCTTATGTTTTAGAAATTTTTCGTTAAATGGTACTAATTCAGCATTTGTACGGTATTCGTTTATTGCGAAAGGTAGCTGACGAAGTATCGATGAATGTTGCGTATCGCTGGTTCTTAGGCTACACACTGAACGACCCCACACCTCATTTCTCCACATTGAGCTATAATTTTAGAAATCGTTTTAACAGCGAAACCGTAGACAAGGTGTTCAACTGGATATTGGAGGAAATCGCGACAGCGGGATACTTGAATACAGAGGCTGTATTCATAGACGGAACACATATCAAAGCAAACGCCAACGTCAAGAAAAAGATAGAGGAAGAGGTTCCAATTGCCGCAAAGCGATACGCCGACGAGCTGATGAAAGAAGTTAACGAGGAGAGGGAAGCTCACGTGCGGCTGTCTTTTTTTGCCTAGTCTCTCTTGCTACCCGTAAACGGGTCTGTATATTCTTTGATGCTTATCTGATCTTGTGCATAATCTTCTTCCAGTTGATTTCTTATATACTCCGCAATCATTTTGCGGTTTTGTCCTACCGTATCTACAAAATATTCTCTGCACCAAAAGTTTCTGCTACCATACTTATATTTCAAATTTGCGTGTCGGTCGAAAATCATTAAGCTGCTTTTTCCCTTGAGATACCCCATAAATTGTGCTATACTGATGTACGGTGGCACGCTGACCAACATATGTATATGGTCAGAACAGGCTTCTGCCGCTATGATTTCTACACCTTTTTGATCACACAATTTTCTCAATATTTCTCCGATGTCTTTTCTTAACTTTCCATATATCTCTTTTCTCTTGTACTTCGGAGCGAACACAATATGGTATTGACATCTGTATTTGGAATGTGCTGTGCTTTTGATCTCGTTCCTAATATCTTTTTTCACTGATTTAACCTCCTTGTCTTTTGGTAATGCGGTTGCCAAACCTTTACCATTTTACTCGGAGGTTTTATCTTTTTCAATCTTTTGGGCTTGCTTGTAGCTCGCCCTTTTATTTTCACTAAAGCCTTTTATCGCTCCCCCGGTAAAACCGGGGGTTTACTTTGACTGCAATGCAAAACCCGAAATCCGACGCTGCCGGATTTCGGGTTTTTCTACAGTCTGTCGGCTTCCGCAGACTGTGAATCAGTCCACGGAAGCCGTGTGTCATTCTAAAACGATCATTCAGTTTTCGTTTAGATGCTTCCCAAGATCTCTTGCGCCGTACATAATACGGATGATGTTTACGTTTTCCTTTTCTTCATTGACGGCATAAAACACAAGAAAATTCTTAACAGGCAGCTTGCGAAGTCCACGGCTCCGCCATGGTTCATTCTCCAACAGGGCGTTGCGCATTGGAAAGTTTTTAAGCGTATGTACGGCGGTGATGATGTTGTTATACAACTTTCCCGCCGTCATCGGTTCTTGCAGGTTAAACGCGATATACTCATAAATTTCTTCCAGATCTTCCCGTGCTTTCGCGGTGTAGAAGATGTAATAACTCATATGTTAAACCTGCTTTTCATTTGCGCTTCAACGTCTTCGGCGGCATAAACCTTACCGGATGCAATATCATCAAAGCCTTTTTGAATTTCAGCGTCAAACTGTTCTTTTGTCAGTTCATCATACGCGAGCGGACGTTGCAACGGCAGCTTCATATCAAAAGGAATACCGTTTTGCATCACAACCTGACGCAGAAACATGCCGATCGCGTTTGACATTGGGATACCAAGCTGATTCAAAATCTCTTCCGCCTTTTCTTTCACAACGGGATCGACTCTCGTATAAATGTTTGCTGTTCTTGCCACGGCAATCACCTCTTTCTTCAAGTGCATGATTAGTATATCACATTTGATTGCGAATAGCAAGCGTTTCGCAAAAGTTCATAAAAACTCTTTAACTTGCTTTCGTGGCGAAAATTTTGCGCCGTCATATTAAAGCGAAAGTTTTTCATCATCTCGAACAGAGAGTCCGACAGAGCAGAAATCCTTTTCGGCCGACTGTATGGTGTTTAATACAGATGATATGCCGATGGTTTTGCCGTATCAAACAGCGGACAGCCGGAATATACCGTTTATTCTTTTAGGAAATTTCTCGACTGTACTTTTCCTGACAATTCCAGTTAAGAGGTATTTGAGGAAGGCGAATTTACGATGTATCAAGCCCCTACGGGGAAGGTAAAAACAAGAAGGATTACTATGAAAATCAACATGAACGAAACTATTTGTATCAATCCCCTATGGGGAAGGTAAAAACGGATATCGGTGAATTAAGAAGGGGAAGAGGGTTGTCAAGAGCAACATAGTTTACAAATTGTGAAGAGACATAGTTTACAACGCAATGCGCCGTTTTAGTGGAGCTTCCTTGTCAAGGTGGAGAATGAAATATTTTTACTAGAAAATATTTTATTACTACCTTGACAACGAATCAAAAATATAATGGGTCTTAGGCGAAAG
>CANPZK010000137.1 GCA_947588875.1 uncultured Clostridia bacterium | reverse complement strand
TTTCAAGCAGGGTCGATTGAACCTTGTCCCTCAGCTCGGTGTTGCCCTTTTTAAAGCCGATGCCGTACTGCTCGCTCGAAACGTGCTCGTCGAGCATACGGAAGCCGTCGCCGCGCGACTTTATCTGATAATTCGCAACGCCTATATCCATACATATGGCCTGCACCATATCGCTCTCAAGATTTAAAAACGCGCTGTTGTAGTCCCCGACCTGCTGAAGCTCCTTGAACGACTCCGCAAGGGCCTTGTTTTCGTCCGTCGCGTCCTCGCCGGTGAACGCCGCGAGAGCGGACGAGTCGGTCTGAACGACAACTATCTTGTCCTTTAGGTCGGAAAGCTCGTTGACGTCGGAATCGCTCTTTACAACCACTACCTGAGAGTTGTCAACATAGGGGGTGGACCAGGTGTAATCGTTCTCGCGCCCGTCCATGGTAAAGCCGTTCCATATGCAGTCTATCGAGCCGCTGTTCAGCTCCATGTCCTTGGAGTTCCAGTCGATTGGCTGCTTGATTAGCTCCCAGCCGTTTCGGCTGCAAACCTCGGCGGCAAGGTCGAGGTCGAATCCCACATATTCGCCGCTGTCGTCCTTGTAGCCGTAGGGAGGGAACTCCGCGTCAAATCCCACGGTGAAGGTGGTTCTTTCGTCAGAGCCTGCGGGCTTGTCGTCGGCGCTCAGGCAAACGCTCGTTTCAAGACCCCACTTTTTCGCGATCTCGTCGAATTTGCCGTCGGCCTTCATTTCAAGCAGGGTCGATTGAACCTTGTCCCTCAGCTCGGTGTTGCCCTTTTTAAAGCCGATACCGTACTGCTCGCTCGAAACGTGTTCGTCGAGCATACGGAAGCCGTCGCCGCGCGATTTTATCTGATAATTCGCAACGCCTATATCCATACATATGGCCTGAACCATATCGCTCTCAAGATTTAAAAACGCGCTGTTGTAATCCCCGACCTGCTGAAGCTCCTTGAACGACTCGGCAAGAGCCTTGTTTTCGTCCGTCGCGTCCTCGCCTGTGAACGCCGCGAGAGCGGAGGAGTCCGTCTGAACGACAACTATCTTGTCCTTTAGGTCGGAAAGCTCGTTGATGTCGGAATCGCTCTTTACAACTACTACCTGAGAGTTGTCAACATAGGGGGGAGACCAGGTGTAATCGTTCTCGCGCCCGTCCATGGTAAAGCCGTTCCATATGCAGTCTATCGAGCCGCTGTTCAGCTCCATGTCCTTGGAGTTCCAGTCGATTGGCTGCTTGATTAGCTCCCAGCCGTTTCGGCTGCAAACCTCGGCGGCAAGGTCGAGGTCAAAGCCCACATATTCGCCGTTGTCGTCCTTGTAGCCGTAGGGCGGGAACTCCGCGTCGAATCCCACGGTGAAGGTGGTTTTTTCGTTTTCCGCCTGCACGCTCGGAGCAACAATACACGCCATGCCCAAAAGAATGGAGCAGAGCAGAAGCATACTCAGAACCGTGCGCGGATAATTTTTTGTCAATCGTTTTGGCATAATGATCACGCCGTCGCAAAGCGACTTTCCTTTCTGAATTTGATTTATAAAAAGCAGTGCGGAGAGCCGCACGGCAAATTTATCGCGGTTTTAAATAATTGGAGCTTGAATAATCAATAAGCGACAAATCGCATTATTGTGTTAATATTTTACTGTGATAAATTAATAATACCATTAACCCGGGGGTATTGTCAATTTTTTATGCCAAAATAAAAAAGCAAGACAGAGCCTGCCGCAGGCTTGCGGAGCGTAAAATAAAATATACATAAACGCGGGGATAAAAGTCCCGCCGCGATTTTTGCATAAAAAAGTCGGCAAGGCTTGCGCCTTGCCGACTTTGGCGGAGATGGAGAGAACGAATTTATTTGTTTTCTTTTATTTTTTTAATTTTGGATTTTTTTAAATTGCTCAGTTTTATGCGGTTTTCAAGCTTCAATTGTTCTGAATCTTTTTGAGGGAAAAATATATTTTTTTAAAAATACGTGTACAATACGTGTACGGAAAAAGCGGAACCGGTTCCGCTTTTCCGAGAATCCACCAGAAAAAGAAATTTTTACCCGAGCCGCCGCGCCGAGGTGTTTGAAATAGAAATAAAAAAACTCGGTCGAAGGATTAAAAAAAAGAAACCGGCGTATTACACGCGCCGGAGAGATGAACCTGTGGGCTACGAAGCTTCACTCTGTGATGAAAACACCGGCAGAAAAGAAAAAAGAAAGGTGAAAATACGAGTTGTATAATGCGCCCAGCTGACACGGCGAGGATCGGAAAAGATTATTATACAGTTTGTATAATAACTCCGGAACCTAAGTGCCCATACTCGGATTAAGTATAAATCTTTTATAGTCTTAATATTATTCTTTTCTCTGTAGGAGAGAGTGGGTTATATATAGACCTCCGTTTTCGAGTACTACCCCTGCTGTTAAAAAAATATTTACAATATCGCCGGATTTTTCCCGCTTTATTCCCTTGACGCCGCCGTCCCGCCGTTGTATTATAATCTTGGGCAATGGGATGGGCGATCCTATTGGCGAGGAGAATATGGACTGGACTGTGGGTGACCGGAAATGGCCTGCGGTCCTTTCTTTTTCCCGCCTTTTTTATCTCGCGTTCCCTTATACTGCAAAGAGTATAGTGGTTATCGGAAAACGCTCCGTTCTTGTCCTTGACGCGGAGCTTTTTGATAAGCTTTAAATTAACAAGGTCAGCTATGATGTTTATCACGGCTGACCTTGTGCTTTTTAACGCCAGGGCAATATCGTTATAGCTGTTCCACATTGTCTTGGCAGCGTTTGTAACAGCCTTGCAGATAAACAAATAAACTCTCAAATGCGACGTCTTGAGGCGACGACTTAAAACTACGCGCCTGTTCGCCTTGAAATAGCCGCCTGAGCCTTTTGCCGGAAGCAGATAGTAAACTGTTACCCCTAAGCGATTTATCCCCGAATATGGACGTTTTGAGGCAAAAATAAAGCCGCACTCGCCAAGCTTGCGAATGCAGCGTGAAACTGTTTTTTCATTTTTAATACCGAGCTTGTCGGCTATCGTCCTTTGACTGATCTTCACGACGTTATTCCGCGCGCAGGCGTACATCACAGCCAGCACGGAGATTTCATTTGCCGAGAGCCCGAAGCTGAAGGCTCGGTTCGGCATATAAAAATAATTGAGCTTTTTCATTTGAGCCTCCTGCTGTTATTTTAAGTCGATTTTTTACTCTAAAAAATATGTATAATTTCGGACAAACGGCCATTAACGAAGCTTATAACGGAACACCCAAATACACATATATCTATTGTTTTTTTGTGTATCTTTACTGCGTTTTCATGATTATGCCCATGTATGCAAGCAATGGGATTATGCGCCTTTATGTATTTTGAAATGCCTTTTAAACCGCAATTTGCCGCATCGTATTTATCCCCATAAAGTCCATATGCACAATCATGAGAGATTAAAATATCTGCATCTATAAGCTTTTTGCATATCTTTAATGACTGTCGCTGTGTTAACATACAAAAATTACCATCTTTATACTTTGAAGATCCGGATATTCCGGTTATCATATATGAGCGTCCCAGCTCATCAGCGATATTAATTTCTGCGTTTTCGGCGTCTATAATACCGCAATCTGCAAGCATACCAATTTCGTCATGATTTCCACCAACTCCGTAAATTGGTGCACCTACGCTTTTTTTAATGCAGCATAACTGATCATAATCAATATCACCAAGCGTAAAACACACATCGGCATTATAACTTGAAAAATCAGTGCTTTTAATTTTATCCGTACAATCCGTATGCAGATCCGCAAATACAATCATTTTCATCTAACGATACATCTTCTTTCATAGTAATCATGTATAATGACACTTCCTCACTCTGTACGCTTATCGGTTTTCTTTATCCCTTTTTAAATAAATATATGTAAAACTGTTTGCTGCTGTTTTTAAAATATTTATCGAAAATTTTTAAAACGTCTGAATGAGAAAGTCTGCCGGTTCCGCAACCCAG
>CANPZK010000136.1 GCA_947588875.1 uncultured Clostridia bacterium | reverse complement strand
GGCTCATCTGTCGGCTTGTCGGTCGGATTCTCATCTGTCGGAGGAGCTGTCGGCGGGTTGCCGAGCATAACCTCAATATTTTCACCGTCTACGCCCCAAGCGCCTGTGTTCTCGTCGTACCAAACGGTTACCGTTGTCTTGTCGTTGCTGGTATAGAATATCTGGTCGTTATTCATTCCGTCGGGCAGCCATGTGCCGCCGTCCTTTGTGATCTTGAACTTATAGCCGTTTACTTCGTTCTTCGGGAGGTTCTCGTAAACCATCTCGTAACGCTTTGTGGCTTCGTTATAGGTCATCATGTTGTCGTCGTCCAGCGGATCCCAGCTTGAGCCGCAGAGATCCGTTGCACCGGCAACTCTGTAAATATGGCTTACCGGTGTGAACGCGGACGCGCTATACCACTTAATCTCATGGGTATCGGGGTCAAACGTTATCTTAACGTCGTCCTGAGCCTTGATATAGCCTATGATATTTGACGACGGATACTCATGGCCGACGTCGCCTGTGTCATAGTCGTTCCACTTGCCGTCGCAAATCTTGAACTGGAAGTTGAACGGAACGTCTTCGCTCGCGCCCTCGCCTACCTGCTCAAATGTGATTTCATAAAGGCCTGTAACGTTGTTCCATGTCATCTTGTTGACCTCGGCGTCCGTTACCCAGTCTTCGCCGTTGCAGAGCGCCGCCGCGCCTGCTACGTACCAGGTCTGACCCGGGTCGGGGTAATCGCCTGTCGGTTTTTCTGTGGCAGGCTCGCCCTCTTCAACGTCAGCGCCCCATGTGCCGCTTGTCGGATTATACCATATGGTAACGTCCGAGCCGGTGTTTTCTACCGTGACCTTCTGGTTGTTGCCCATTCCGTCGGGTATCCAGGAAGCGCCGTCCTTAACTATCTTATACTCATATGTGCCTGCGAGCACATTGGTATAAACCTTTTCATAGCGACCGGTTTCGGCGTTTAAGGTCATTCTGTTGTTCGGGTCCTTGCCGTCCCAGCTTGTACCGAACAGCGACGCGTCGCCTGCTGCGGTATAGTAGTGGCTTGACGGCTCGAATGCCGAGTTGCTCGACCACATAACGTCGTGAGTTACCGGATTATAAGCAACCGTAACGTCGTCCTGAGCCTTTAAGTAGCCCTGAACATTTGCGGCAGGATACTCGTGTCCGAGGTCGCTTGTGTCATAGTCGTTCCACTTGCCGTCGCAAACCTTGAACATGAACGAGAACGGAAGATCCTCGGTTGCGCCCTCGCCGACCTGCTTAAATGTGATTTCATAAAGGCCTGTCTGCGGGTTAAAGGTCATCTTGTTGACCTCAGCGTCTGTTACCCAGTCTTCGCCGTTGCAAAGCTCTTTGCTTCCCGCTACATACCAGGTTTCGCCGGGGTCTGTATGAGTGGGAATGCCGGGAAGTTTTCCGATAAGATCATCCGGCGTTTTCCAGCTATATCCAGATGCAGTAACGCCACTATTGTTCCCTAACCAACCAATGCCGAGACTCAATATATTTTTTCCTCCGCGGCTTGATTGTACGCTCCAGCTGAGATCGGTGCCGTATGAACTATCTGCGCTAACATTTATAACTTCGCTTTCGCTTACATCATATCCCTCGGGCATATAAATTGCAAATACGCTGCATACTTCCGGGTTTTTTGTTGTGCCGCAGTAAATCGCATCATAGCTTTCACCGTTAAAAGTGAAATCCAGCTTTTTGCTGCCGATTTTATACGAATTTGCGTCCAATGCAGATTCCGTAATCAAAACATAGAGTATTTCCTTACCCTCCGGCGCCGTTGAAGGCTCGGTGGGCTTAGGCGGTTCAGTCGGTTCTGCCTTTTCCGGGATAGGCGGAACGCCAGCCGGCATGGTAGTAATGACTAAATTTGTATCACTGAATACATAAACTACTTTGTTTGCCCCGAGGCTCTTATTAAATTCTTTAACAATTTCAGGTTTTCCTGTGCTCTCCAAGGGCAATATTCTTACGGTTAAATTCTTATTAAGATTTGAAGCGGGAATATTTGCGCCAAATATTTGACTTGAGCCGTTTGTTCCGCAGAATAGCAACTCATAAATACCATTGTCGCCCGCAAATTCCATATAAACTCCATAGCTTCCACCGATTGCGAAATCCAAATTCTCCTCTAAGAGTTTTGCAATATCCGGGAAGATATAAACATAAACCGGAGTAGTTTCCTCCGCCGGGTCTGTCGGAGCGGCTGTCGGAGCGTCCGTCGGCTCGTCTGTGCCGGGTATCGCGGGCAGGGTGAGCTTATTGTCTATAACACTGATGCTTCCTGCCGTTGTTGAAGCAACAGAGACGCTGATGTTTTTGCCCTCTGTTATACCGCTGTCAACTTTTCTTGAGAACGCCGCGTGACCGCTGCTCTTCGCGCAGTTTACAGTAATCTCTACCGGTCTTCCGAGGCATTCCTTGGGAACATTAACTCCGCCGATATAATAGGTTGACGGAGTCTTTTTAACGGTGCCGCAGAATACCATTTCATATACTGTGCTGTCGCCGTCAAACTTTAAGGTTACGCCGATCTTATCGCCCTCCTGCGGGTTTTTGCCAAAGACGATTTCCGGACCCGCTCCGCTTGTCTGCAAGTAAACGGGAACCATCTCGCCGGACGGCACTATCGGCTCCGGGTCTGTCGGAGCGTCTGTGGGAGCCGCCTGTGTGGGAGGCTCTGTCGGCTTTTCTGTCGGGGGATTTGTCGGCGGGTTGCCGAGCTTATAGGTGATGTTGTTACCCTCTACTCCCCATTTCTTTGACGTTTCGTCGTACCAAATCGTTACGTCGGTTGAGGCGTCTGTCGTTGTGAATTCCTGGTCGTTGTTCATGCCGTCAGGAATCCATGTGCCGCCGTCCATTGTAACCTTGAACTTGTAGGTGCCGGGCTTTACTCCCGCATACACCTTTTCGTAGCGATTTGACGCGGCAACGTAAGTCATCTTGTTTTTGTCGTCCTTTGCGTCATAGTTTGAACCGCAAAGTTTAGACTCGCCGGCTACTCTGTAAACGTGATTTGTAATCACGAATTTTGAGTTGCTGAACCAATCAACTTTCTTTGTTGTCGGATTAAACGTTACTCTTACGTCGTCTTGCTTGCTTATCGCGCCGTTTACATTTGCACTCGGGTATGCGGTAGACCATGAGCCGTTGCATACTTTGAATTCAAATGATAACGGGTTATCTTCCGATGTGCTGCTTGAGCCTACGTTTTTGAACGTGATTTCATAGACATTCTCTGTTGAATTCCATGTCATCTTGTTCACTGCCGCATCTGTAACCCAGTGTTGACCGTTACAAAGCGTGCTGTCGCCCGCTACATACCAAGTCTGACCCGGATCGTCCGCAGCCGCAACCTGCAAGCAACACATTGAAAGAACCAGCATAAGCGCTAAAACCATGCTGATCACTTTGTTGTGCCTTTTGTACATTGTTTTACCTCCATTCGTAAAATATTTTTTATGCCAAATAAGCACATATTATAATCGCCATTGGCGGTTATAAACCTCTTTAACGGGGAAAGCTCCGAGGGGTATTTCCCCGCCCCCGCGCCGCGCCCAAGCCAAGGGTGCGGCAGCAAAGGGTAAATTCACGCCCGCGCTTTGGTTCGGCCTGCATTCGGCGTCTTGCGCACCGATGCAAGCGCATAGAGAGAAAAGAGAAAAATACAAAGTAAACTTAGGAAAAAACTTTTTTAAATTCTAGGAAAAAAATTGTAAATAAAAAATGGTAAATATATATTTGAACCGCCGCGCGGGCGGAAACGGGCTATAAAATTTATAATAATATTAACTCTGATATATATATATATATATATATATCAATGACTTTTAATACGTTTGTCCATTACCTGACATTTGGAAACATTTTGCGTTTTGTAGACTTATTATACAACAACGACAAAAAATTTGCAACAAGATAATAAAAAAATTATTTTTTATTTTTTTATTCTTTGTGGGGGGCGTTTTGGGAGGGCGCGGGAGCGCCGGGAGGGCGCGGGAGCGCCGGGAGGGCGCGGGAGCGCCGGGAGGGCGCGGGAGCGCCG
>CANPZK010000135.1 GCA_947588875.1 uncultured Clostridia bacterium | reverse complement strand
TGATTGAAATGCTGTGTTATCCGTTTGAGCCGAAACAATCGACAATATCAATCGGGCATATGCGGCAGTCGTTCGCGTACACGCTGTTTCTGCTCAGCAGAAACCGGCGTATGTATGAAAAGGTCAAAACCACGGGCAACGGAGTCGCGACGAGTAAGCTGTCGGGGTATGTCAACACAGACGATAACAATATACAGTCGGATAATAAGCTGTTTAAGATTGCGGGCGATATTTTAACCATTTACAATGACGAGGGAGCGCGGCGGCTTGAACTCGGCAACGTAGGCGGTGAGTTTGCACTGAATATTTACGATGAAAACAAAAAACTCAAAATAAAACTCGGCGATCACGGCGACAAATACGCATTTGCCATTTACAACAAAAGCGGCGACGCGGCTATTTACATGGACGAAAACGGCGAGGTGAAATTTTCGGGAACGCTCGAAACGACCAAGAACGCAAAGGTCGGCACAAATTTATCAGTTGGCAGCGGCGGAGACGCAGTTATCAACTTTGAGGGACCGATGATAACCGAGGGTACAATTCGTGTCACAGATCATGAAATGGATATTGACGCGGGTATCGTAAGGATAAATGGTATGGATATTAAAGCCGAAATAAGCAGTCTAAAAGAGGCGATAAAAAATATAGGCGAGTGATGAAAAGCCACTCGCCTATCATATTATTGTCGTAAACTGTTTATTACAGGTACAATGGTAGAAATGTAGTAATCATACGGAATATATGAGGTATACTTTGGGTGACGAGGTATGTCTTTAAGCAAAGACGGTCTACTATAATCAGAGCCATCGAAAAACTGAGTTGTTGAAAAAGTATAATCGCCTAAGCCTATCTCATCAAGCATCTTTTCAATATATCCGTCTGAAACATATTTTACACCATCAAAAACCTCGGTTTTAATATCGGGTAACGGTTCTGTTGCCGCCACGCTTGCTGTAGGCGTTTCCGGCAGTTCCGGCGGCTCGATTTGCGGTGTGTCGATAGTTATCGTATTATCGGCAAAACCGACCGTAAAACCGCCCACAGCGTCGGCTACATCGCGCAATTTGAAATAGGTGTTGTCGTTGATGTTGTAGCCCTCGATGGGCGTTTCAACGCCGTTGACCTTTACGGGAAACGGGTTCACCGTTACGGCGTACTCGACGGCAAAACCGGTCAGGGCGGAACAGATAACGCCGCCTATGATAAAGCCTAAAACAAATCTTTTCATAAAAATTCCTCCTTTTGGTGTATTATACATCACTCGGACGGAAAAATCAAGGAGGCGGAAAATGTATAAGGGAATACCACCGTAGCACGTTCATGACGGACGTGCTTTTATAATGCAAAAATCCCAATCGATTGGGATTTTGGAAAGGAGCGAAAACACTGTGAAATTAAATTTGGATTTTTCCCTGTATCAGGGAATAACACTACTGCGTGTTTGGTGGAAAGAGGTAAAGAAACACTTTGAGGAAGTGCAGAAGGCCCATAACGCCCTTGAGGATACAGTTACACAGGATAAAGAGGAGCTTCGGCGTCTTCAGGAAGAAGAAACGGCTGAGAGGAAACAGGCAGACCTCGAGCTTGAGGAAAAGCTCTCGTCAAAAATTTCGGACGAGGCGCAGCAGCGTGCCGGTGCTGACGACGCTCTTACGGAGCAGATACGCGCGGCGAAGGCGGATTTCCTGAGCAGGATAAACGCCGAGGCTTCGGCGCGCTCAACTGAGGATACAAGGCTTAACGGCGAAATAGAGCATCTCAAAGCCTCATCCCACACGCACACCAATTTTGAAATCCTGGAAGATATTACCGCCGAGGACATGGACAAGTGGAATCGGTCAGCAGAAGAAAAGCTCGAAAATACTGAGTTCTTGGAATACCTCGACGACGTGTGCGCCGATATGTCAAGAAAAATCGGCGAGCTCTACATGCTCTGCGGCACGGAAGTGTACGACGGCGGTCTGTATGGCGAGATGTACGAGGGTGCATCACTCGACGGCGGCGACGATGAAGACATTGACGCCGAAAGAATTGCTGTCGATTTCGGCGGTTTTGATGACAATATGCCGCATAAGGCAACAATCGACGGCGGACAGTATTAAAACAGGAGGGCTAAACAATATGGCAAGTAAAAAAGTTTATCGGCGCGGGCATATAAAATCGTTGCCTATAATCACGCTTGGTGAAGGGAACTACTTAGCCGACACATCGAAAATCAGCATGAAAAACGCAACTATCATGATTGACGGCAGAGTATGCCCGGTGCAAATTATGGACGAACAGGCTAAATATTTGTTACGTCAGCACCAACCACGTCCGCGCACCGGGTTTGAGCGCGCCAAAAACGGCGAGAAATATCATAGTATTGTCAACGGTTATTGCACCGAAGAATATTCGGATTGGGACAAAAACCAATACGACAGCGGTGATTATGTAACCGACGGACAATTAAGCGACGCACGCGAAGTATCGTGGAGTATACACAATATGCTGACGCAGTGGCAAGCACTGCATGATGAGCCTATCAACTGGAATGTCACAAATTATAAAGGCTCGATTAAATGGAAGATTTATTGTGACTATTCGGCGACTAAGCCGCTGCTTTGTGTGAAATCTGAAAATTTTTATCGTGACGCATGGGCAGTATACTTTTCGACAAAAGAAAAGGCGCAAGAAGCTTTAAGCACATTTCACGATCAACTGATGTGGTATTACACAGAATATCTGCCTCGGCTTGACGCGCCACCGATAGTAAACAAACCCTCGTGGGTTGACTGTACAAAATCAATGAGCAGAAAGGTGGTGAATAAAAATGATTTAACCATACGAGAGGAGGTCGATACGTAAAAGCCAACAGTGTAAATAGCGTGCCGGATTTTCATACATTACGGATAAAATGATAGTTTGCGATACTATTTTTACGTTTTGGTAGGTTTTTCGGATGTTATATATATAAAACTACAAAATTATAAAGAAAGGTTGAAATTTGTATGTTCCCCAAATTAGGTGCGCTATTTACACGTTGGTCACATAACTTTATACTACAAGGAGGTAAAAAACAATGGAACAGAAACACGGACGCTCGTACGGGCTTATAAAAAAGATTATCGCGGCGGGTAAAATGGATAATGATACGCTGCGTGAAAAGGTTGACGTCATATTCGCCGCCGACGGTCTGACCGCGGAAGATTACACAGAGATATTGGCGGAAATCAGCAAGGCGGTGTAAGCGTTGACATTGATAGCAGTATTACAACTTTTCGGAATACCCACCATTTTTTCAACCGCTATTATCGCAGTTGCAGTCACGTTCGGCAAACGCATAAAAGCTGTCAAATTAGGCGTTCAGGCTATGCTCCGAGCACAGATGATAAGCGAATATAACAAAGCGAAGGATAAGGGTTACGCGCCGATTTACGCAAAGGACAATTTTCAAAATATGTGGGACAATTACCATAACCTGGGTGCGAACGGTGTTATGGACGGCATTAAGGACCAGTACCTGGCTATGCCGAATAGAAAGGAGGACATTGAATAATGAATATGTCATATTTTACGAAATGGATGAAAGCAGCAGGCATACGTGCAATTAAGACCGTCGCGCAGACGGCTATCGCAACGATCGGAACGGCGGTTGTTATGGGCGATGTCAACTGGGTTATGGTCGCGTCCGCGTCGGCTCTTGCGGGCGTGCTGTCGCTGCTTACCAGTGTTGCAGGATTGCCGGAAGTTAAGGAGGAATAATCATGGCGACCGTAAACATAATCGAAACAAAATGGCGGTGGAACGGGTTGCTTTCCCAGCGGTCACATACCGACTACATAGCGCTGCACCACGCCGAGGCGTCAACGTGTACGGCGCAGCAGGTCGACGAGTGGCATAAGAGTAACGGGTGGTCGGGTATCGGGTATCACTTTTTCGTAAGGAAAGATGGTAGCATTTACAGAGGTAGACCCCTTAATTCTATGGGTGCGCACGTAAGCGGTATGAATAATTGCTCAATCGGTATATGCGCCGAAGGTAAGTATTCCACCGAGACCATGCCCGACACGCAGAAACGGGCAATTTGCCAGCTGCTGGTGTATTTGAAAGACAATTATTATCCGAGCGCGAAAATCGTAGGACACAGA
>CANPZK010000134.1 GCA_947588875.1 uncultured Clostridia bacterium | reverse complement strand
GAGCCTTTAAAGCATTTGAATTTAATAACAGTATGATTATCTCTTTGAGAACTGCGGCGCGCGTCTTGCGGCTTTGAGGCCGTATTTCTTACGCTCTTTCATTCTCGGGTCACGGGTGAGGAATCCTGCCTTTTTGAGAGCGGGACGAAGCGCCTCGCTGTCATACTGGAGCAGCGCTCTCGAAATGCCGTGACGGATAGCTCCCGCCTGACCGGTAACTCCGCCGCCCGCTACCTTGCAAACGACGTCAAACTGTTCCGTTGTCTTTGTCAAGGCAAGAGGCTGACGAACTATAAGCTTCAGTGTTTCAAGACCGAAATAATCGTCAATATCTCTGTCGTTTATTGTGATTTTGCCTGTGCCCTTGTAAAGTCTTACTCTGGCTACCGAGCTCTTTCTTCTTCCTGTTCCGTAAAAGAACGGTGCTGATTCGTACATTTATATTGCCTCCTCCCTTATTTTGTCCACTCTTCGGGCTTCTGTGCTTCGTGCTTGTGCTGATCTCCGGCGTAGAGCTTGAGTCTGAGCATAGCCGCTCTGCCTATTGTGTTCGACGGTATCATTCCCTTAACGGCAAGCTGCATCGCCTTAGTGGGATCCTTCTCCATGAGCGTATCGTATCTTGTCGCCTTGAGGTGTCCGATATAACCTGTGTGACGGTAGTAATACTTCTGGCTGAGCTTCTTTCCCGTCAATACCGCGTCGGCGCAGTTGATGATGATAACGTGATCTCCGCAGTCAACGTGCGGTGTGAATGTCGGCTTATGCTTGCCTCTTAAAAGCGTTGCCGCCTGAGCCGCAACACGTCCGAGCGGCTTGCCTGCGGCGTCGATAACATACCACTTGCGCTCAACATTCTGCTTTTTTTCCATAAATGTAGACATGCTTTTTCCTCCTGACCTGATTCTTCTTTCGGCTTATGCCGATTTTGCGTAAACATTCTTAAAGTCGCAAGATAGATAATATCACAACAAAAAGTACAAGTCAACACTTTTTTGCCAAAAAATTAATTGCTGTTGGTATTACCTCTTGTATTCGCTTGTTTTCTCGCGTTTGCTCTCGTATTCTCTTGCGCTATTTTTGTTTTTTGCCTTTTTGTTTTTTCCTTTTTTGTTTATACTCTCCGCGTTTTGCCTCTCGGCTCCAATCGGGGAGGGACTGCCGCGCCCGTGCCTTTTAGTTATTTTTGAGCGCCATGGGTTCGGGCGGCGACCGGCGCGGCGCGGCTGCGCCGCGCGGAAAACGCGGCGGGCATTATGCTTCGGCGAGGCATGCTCACCCCCTGCGCCGCGTTTTCGGAAAATTTTCGCCGGAGGCGGAAAATTTCCGGTCGCCGCCCGAACTCGCCCCGACTCCGTCGCAAAGTAACGGCGGGCAGCGCGCGGCAGAACAACCTTAACGCGCCGCCATAAGCCCTAAATTTTCTCAAAGCCGAGCCGCAAAACGGCATAACTGATTTTTATTTTCATATATGCTACGCTTTGACAAAATATTCGTGATTAACAGGATATAATCAGGGAGAATTTGAAGCGGGAGGAAGAAAAATGAAAATTCAAAGAACAGCCTCGGCAGGCAATTTCATAAGAACCAAAACAAAGTCGAAGGCGGTGCGCTCGGTAGCTGTTCAAATAGTATATTTCTTAGCGGGCATAGCGGTATCCGGCGGCGCGGTGTTCGGAAGCTACGCCCCGTTCGGAAGCGCGCTTGTGGCGGCGGCGCCGTCGGGCTGTCTTATCTCGGTGACGGGCGGCACGATATTCGGCTACATAGCGTTTACCTCCGGCGGCAGCTTCCGATACGTCGCGACAGTGCTCGCGATTGGGGCGATACGCTGGACCTTCGGCGACCTGAAAAAGATAAACTCGACGCGTTTTTTCGCGCCTGTCGTCGCATTTCTCCCGATGCTCGCGACAGGTCTTGTCCTTGCGGCGGTGGGCGACTTTCAGCTTACGCTCGTCTTTATGAGCGTGATCGAAGCCGCTCTTGCGGCGGTAGGAGCTTACTTCTTCAGCAGGACCGCAACGCTTGCGAGGAGCACGCGCGGGCTTTCAACGCTCAATCAGCAGGAGATCGCCTGCATAGTTATGACGGGCTGCATACTTCTACTATCGCTGTCGTCCATCGCGGTCGCGGGGATCTCCCTCGGCAGGATAATCGCCGTCTGCGCGGTTCTGCTCTGCGCCAAGTACGGGGCGGTCGCAGGCGGCTGTATATCCGGCGTATCGACGGGTGTCGTGTTCAGCCTGTCCGACAGCTCCCTGAGCTTTCTCGGCGGAGCTTACGCCTTCGGCGGACTGCTTGCCGGCCTTTTCGCGCCGACCGGCAAGCTCGGCTGTCTTACCGCGTTTTTCGTCTGCGACACGGTAATGGCGTTTCAGTCGGGCAATATGACGACGGTTCTGACCTCGGTATATGAGGCGGCAATTGCCGGAGTCATATTTATGCTGCTCCCCAAGGACCTCGGGAACAGCCTGTCCGCAGTATTCGCGCCGCCGATAGACAAGAGCCACAGCGAGGGACTGCGCCGGAGCGTCATAATGCGGCTCGATTTTGCGGCGAAGGCTCTGTGCGACGTATCCTCGGCGGTTGACAGCGTAGCCGAAAAGATGAAAAAGCTCTTTGCCGCAGACCCGTCGCAGGTTTACTCAAACTCGTCCGAGGAGGTTTGCAGCAACTGCGGACTTAGGGTTTTCTGCTGGGAAAAGCAAAAGCAGAGCACGCTGAGCGATTTCCACAACCTGACTCCGGCGCTGAAAAAGAACGGAAGGATAAGCGAAAAGGATTTTTCCGTACGGTTTGCGAAAAAGTGCTGCAAGCCGCGCGAGATGGCTGAGAGCATAAACAGGAATTACGAGGCGTACCTCGCCTATCTGTCTGCGGAGCGCAGGGTCGGCGAGGTCAGAGCGGTGGTCGCGGGGCAATTCTCCGGTCTGTCCGAAATACTCGGGGAGATGGCGGAGGAATTCAAGAATTTCGAGCGGTTCGACGCCGCCTGCGGCGACCGCGTGAGCAGCGCCTTAAAGGAGTGCGGCATAGCCCCTATCGACGTGAGCTGTCGTATAGACCGCTTTGGCAGAATGTCGGTCGAGATAGAGACGGTTGACTTTCACGGAAACGACATAAAGAACGCCCTTCTTTTAAAGCAGGTATCAAAGGCTTGCGGGAGGAGATTTGACACGCCGTGCATAAGCGTAGCTCCGAATCGGTGCAAGATACAGATGAGCGAGCGCGCGAGCTACGACGTTGAGATAGGGAGCTGTCAGCACATCAGCAACAGCGGCACTCTTTGCGGGGACAGCTTCAACTACTTCAGCGACGGCATGGGCAGGCTTGTCGCGGTGATAAGCGACGGCATGGGCACAGGCGGACGCGCGGCGGTAGACGGCAGCATGGCTGAGAGCATAATGAGCAAGCTCATAAAGGCGGGGCTCGGCTACGACTGCGCGCTGAGCGTTGTAAACTCGGCTTTAATGGTCAAGTCCGGCGACGAATCGCTCGCGACGCTCGACGTTATGGCGATAGATTTGTTCACGGGCGATGCTGAACTTTTAAAGGCAGGCGCTCCGCTGACGTTTGTAAAAAAGAGCGGCAGGGTTTTGAAGTACAACAACACCTCTCTCCCCGCCGGAATACTGACCGATATTAAATTTTCCCACGAGAGGCTCAATCTGAATCCCGACGACCTCGTGGTAATGGTATCGGACGGAGCGGTTGCGACCGGCGACGGCTGGCTCGAGAGCATGATAGAAAGCTGGAACGGCGAAGCCTCACAGGACTTCGCGAAGGAGGTCGTGTCCGAGGCTCGCGCTCGCCGCTCCGACGGATACGACGACGACATAACGGTGATAGCTATGCGCCTTATAGAAAACGGCGCGGAGACGCGGTAAAAAGGCGTTCGCCGGCAAATATCCCGCGCGAAAAAAAATTACAGGGTCGAAAAGCTCGGCCCTGTAACTTTTTATTGGGAATTCCAAATTTTGAGATGTACTCTGAAATTCAATACGCCTTATGGAATTACGCCCTTGTCATTTGCGCTTTTGTATTACCCTCTGTTTCTTCTCTTGTAAACGCAAGCCGCAGTCGCAGATGCCGAGAGCATAAGGAGCAATACGAGCATAACAACGCTTGTGCTGTCGCCGGTAGCAACTTTGCCTGTCGCGCTGCTGTT
>CANPZK010000133.1 GCA_947588875.1 uncultured Clostridia bacterium | reverse complement strand
CGGCGAGAAGAGCTTCGTATGCTGCGCCGTGACAAACGCCGCGACCTTCTCGGGAGTACCTAACGGAACATATATTGACGCCGTAACAGGTCAGCGCAAGACCGTAAGCAACGGCTCGCTTTCAATCGAGGCTTCCGGCAAGGGCAACATGAGATGCTATGTTCTCTCCGACAACGGATACACCGGCATCACGGGCAAAATCGGCGAGGACGGCAAGTACCTCAAGTGATTTTGAGCTTTTGGATTTTAAACGCGGACTCCTCCGGCGGCTGATAAGCAAAGCCCGCCGGGGAGCCGCATGACCCCTATTATTTAGGAGAAACAGGAGTAAAACAAAAATGAGAAAAATAAAGGGAATTATTGCACTGCTTCTTGCGTTGATGCTTGTTGCGGGAGCGGCGGCGGTGAGCACCTCAGCCGCGGATGTGACGGCGGCGGACAGCTCCGCCTCGGGCGATACGGGCATAACCGTGCACTACTATCAGCCCGACGGCGTGCCGACCATATACTACTGGAACAGCCTGCCCGAGAATATCGAAACGGATTACCCGGGCGAGGCTATGACCGCCGAGGGCGGCGGCTGGTATTCCAAGACCTTCCCGAGCGTTACAAAGATTAATATGGTCTTTGTGACAAACGGCGAGCAGAGCGATGAGCTTTCAAGAACGCGCGTGGGCGAATATTGGTACAAAAACGGCAAGTGGACGTCATACGACCCCGAAAAGCCGATACCGCCGAGCGACGTTGATATGCGCGAGGAAACTATATACTTTGTCGTTACCACCCGCTTTTACGACGGCGACTCCGGCAACAACGTTCACTGCTGGGACGACAGCAAGGCGGGCAACACCGACGACGACAAGGCGTGGCGCGGCGACTTCCAGGGACTTATAGACAAGCTCGACTATATCAAAGCCCTCGGCTTCAGCGCGATATGGATAACGCCCGTCGTTACAAACGCCAGCGGCTACGACTACCACGGCTACCACGCCTTTGACTTCTCGACGGTAGACGCGAGATACGAGAGCGACGGAGCCACCTTTGACGACCTGATTGAAGCCGTTCACGCAAAGGGCATGAAGCTCATACAGGACGTAGTATGGCAGCACACGGGAAACTTCGGCGAGGCGACCTTTGAGCCGCTCTTTGAAAAGAAATGGGACGAAATTCAGGACCTCGGCGACATTGAGAAATCAATGATACCGAACGAAAGGCTCCTGAGCGAATATAATTTAAGCTCGCCCGAGGCATATTATGCTCAGGAGGGCGGCATACAGCACTGGCAGAGGCTCAGGATAATGAAGGACACCGACATAACGGCGAACAACGCCGGCACGAGCGATGATTCGGGTATTCCGATTGATAAGGCAGCCTATGACAAGGTGTCGCACTCAGACAAGTACAACAGCAAGAACTATTATCACAACAACTACTGGCGCAGCTATAACTGGGACGATTATTCCACCCAGTACTGCCAGATAGCGGGCGACTGCGTAGACCTCAACACCGAGAACCCCGAGGTTCTCGAAAAGCTCGTTGAGTTTTACAGCGATTATATAAGAAGGGGAGTAGACGCTTTCCGCGTAGATACACTCAGGCATATGTCGCGCCTTGAGCTTAACGCCATGGTGCTTGACCCGCTCAAGAACTTGGGCGGCTCGGGCTTCTATATGTACGGCGAGGCTTGCACAAGGTACACTGACGTATGGTACAGGGGAATGGCGAGCGAATCCGCCCCGTTCTACACCTGGGACGAGCCTGACGATTCGTATCTCAGTCAGTGGAGAACGGTCAACACCCCCGACGACGTAGCCGAGAATATGAACCTCACTCTCGACCACTGGAAGCAATACAACGACCCCAAGGATCAGCCTACTACGACGAACGCCCTGCTCGACGGCAATAACTACCACGAGCCGGATTACAGCCGCTCGTCAGGCATTGGCGTTATCGACTTCCCGATGCACTGGAATTTCAAAAGCGCAAGCAGCGCGTTTAACGTCGCCGTTTCGGGAGATAAGTATTACAACGACGCCACTTGGAACGTGGTATATGTCGATTCGCACGACTACGGCCCCGGCGACGATTTCAGATTCAGCGGCGGCACTGACGCTTGGGCTGAGAACCTCTCGCTCATGTTTACGTTCAGGGGAATCCCCTGCATCTATTACGGCAGCGAGGTTGAGTTCCAAAAGGGCGTTAAGATCGACGACGGTCTGAACGTAGCCCTCAAAGCAACGGGACGCGCCTACTTCGGCGATAAAATCACCGGCGACGTAAATACAACCGATTTCAGCGAGTACACCTCAGCCACCGGCGCTGTTAAGGAAACTCTCGAATATCCTCTTGCAAAGCATATTCAGCGGCTCAATAAGATCAGGCGCTCTATCCCGGCTCTGCAAAAGGGACAGTATTCCGTTCAGGGCGTTTCGGGCAATATGGCGTTCAAGAGGGGCTACACCGACCCCAAAACCGGCGAGAAGAGCTTTGTATGCTGCGCCGTGACAAACGCCGCGACCTTCTCGGGAGTGCCTAACGGAACTTATATCGACGCCGTAACCGGCACAAGAAAGGTAGTTAGCAACGGCTCGCTTTCAATCGAGGCTTCCGGCAAGGGCAATATGAGATGCTATGTTCTCTCCGACAACGGCTATAAGGGTATAACCGGCAAAATCGGCGAGGACGGCGAGTACCTAAAATAATTTGATTTGGCAATCAGTGCCTTTTTACCGCAGTCGTGCCGCCAAAGGCGGCACGACTGCTGCTTTATATTATGATATTTCTCAAAGGGGCTTGCAGCCCCTTTGCAACCCTGCCTCTCGCTCAAAAAATTCTGCTTTATAAGGCTTTTATACCCGTAAATTATTTTTGTTGCAGAAAGCGAAACCGATAATAATATTCTTTGAGAGAACAAAAAGGGGTTGCAAGGGGCGAAGCCTTTTTGCAACCCAGCTTCTCGCTCAAAAAATTCTGCTTTATAAGGCTTTTATGCCCGTAAATTATTTTCGTTGCAGAAAGCGAAACCGATAATAATATTCTTTGAGAGAACAAAAAAAGGTTGCAAGGGGCAAAGCCTTTTTGCAACCCAGCCTCTCGCTCAAAAAATTCTGCTTTATAAGGCTTTTATACCCGTAAATTATTTTTGTTGCAGAAAGCGAAACCGATAATAATATTCTTTGAGAGAACAAAAAGGGGTTGCAAGGGGCGAAGCCCCTTGCATATATAATATAATATAAAGTAGCAGCTTTACCGGCGCAAGTCGGTAAAGCTGCGGTCGGCGAGAACGCCCAAAAGGAAAAGGGGGCATAAGCCCCCAAAAAATAGCGGTATTAGGGCGCAAGCCCAAAAAATTAATTAGTGCTGCGGCTCATATGGCTGTCGGCGGCTTCGGTGTCGCGGAAGAGAAGAGATATGCACCAAATAGCCGAGAGAGCCACAAGAGTGTAGATTATTCTGCTCACAATACCGGATTGACCGCCGAATATCCAGGCTACTATGTCAAATTGGAAAATACCGATAGCACCCCAGTTCAAGCCGCCTATTATGAGCAAAATAAGACAAATCTTATCGAGCATCAGAATTCCTCCTTTTCATATTTGCTCTTATTATTGACGCGGGGAGGAGCTTATATGCACGACAAAAATAAAAATCAAAGACAAAATCAAAAATAATCAGAAAACAAAAAATCCGAGAAGGAGAAGTATAAGCCCCAACGCGAGCAAAACCGCGGCAAAAATGCGTATGAGCTTTATTGACTTTTTAATCTTGAATTTATTGATTATGCTTTCGGGGGCAAAGGGGAAAAAGAGGAAAACGATTCCGAGCAGAAAAAGACAGCCGGAGCAGACGAACGAGCCTATCGAAGCGTCAAAAATAATTGCCGCAAGCCCGCCGAGCATAACGCCGAGAAAGCCGAGCACGTTCACTATTGAGATTATGCGCTCCGACTTTTTTTCGTCGTTAAAAAATATGAGGGCGTTTTTTTCGCACTCGTCACAGCAATATTGGTGATGATAATCAATTTCCTTTGCGCAATAACCGCACTGTTTCATAAAATCATTCCTTAAATATTATGTAGCAATTCGCCCGAGCAATGCTTCAAGACGAACCAATATTAAGTTTAAACCAAAACGACGCTTTTTGCAATACAAATGTTTCTTAAAAAGGCAAATTCTAAATTGCAAGCTAAAATGTCCACAAATATTAAGCGACAAAAATTTGATTTAAAAGCATATTAGACGATTGGCC
>CANPZK010000132.1 GCA_947588875.1 uncultured Clostridia bacterium | reverse complement strand
CCGCAGCAGCAGGCTCCGTCGGCTTCGGCGTTGGAGCCGTTCGCCCGGCGGATATTCCGGCTGCCGGAATTATTGAAATTATTCATAAACGATCTCCTTTTTTCTTCTTAATAATTTATACAATGATTATCGGGGAATGTCGTATGAATTTTTATAAAAATTTAATACAGCCTCCCCTAAGCATAATATGTTGTTTTTTTAATATTGGTACGAGCTGTCCGCCGCGCCGAGATTATAAATTTCGTTTTGAGAAAATATCGCCGCAAAACCTCAGCGTTTTTTACCGTGCTCTTGCTTTTTGTTTGAAATTGTGATATACCAAAAAAGTAAACAATATAATTACTATGAAATGGCGTTCCCCTTTTGATTTATCTTTAATATTGCAGAGGTACCTTAGATGGAAAAGAAACGAGTTTCATTACAGCAGAAAATCCGGCGCACTGCGCTTTTTTTATGTACAGGCGGAATTGCCGTTATGGGTATTCTTTGGCTCGTCAGCCTGTTTATCCTGCAAAGCACCTCTGTCGCCGACAGTGAAATTCTCGGGTCAAGCGCGGCGCAGGACTGCAAAGAGGCTGTGCTTGCGCAGTCTGAGCAATCAATCGGCAAAGACATTCGGCGCAAAGCGGAGGAGCTTGACGACCGGCTCGGAAAATTTGTCGATTACCTTAACGATTTCACATATTACGCGCACAAGCTCTACGAGGCTCCGGGCAGTTATGTATCCTCCCAGATACCGTTGGCGAGCGCCGCAAGCGCCTCGAGCTACGACTATTCGCCGCGCCTGACTCTGCGCGATATGACTGTTTCCTTAACGTCGGTCAGGAGCGAAGCCGATTTACTCGGGAATCTATCGCACGTCTGGGAACCTATGATGAAAAATCACGGCGACTCCGTATTATCCGTCTACCTCGGCACTGCAAGCGGCTTTATAATAAGCTGCGGCGGTCAGCAGAGCTTTATGCAGCCGTATTATAACTTCTTTGGGAGCGCATGGTACGCCACCGGAAAGGACGCGTCAGGCCCTATCTTTACCGATATATATCCCGACTCATACGGCAGAGGTCGCATTGTGACCTGCGCGTCGCCGTTTCAGAACAAAAACGGTAATTTTGCCGGCGTTATGTGTATTGATATACTTGTCAGCGATTTGACGAAATCCCTCGGTGAGGCGGACTTTGGCGACGGAGCGCGCACCTTCCTTATAAGCGGTTCTGGCGGCATAATAACTTCGACAGGCACGCAGAACGGCAGTCCCGAAAGCATAAGAGATTCCTCCTGCCCGCTTAACGAATCCGCCGACAGCATATTGTCCGGCGACGCCGGACTCGCGAAAAATTCAGACGGGAACTACTGCGCCTATGCCCCCGTTCCCTCCTCCGGGTGGACCCTCGCCGCCTACGTTCCGTCCTCTGTCGTGACCGCCTCCGCCGAGGCTATCGGTCTTGATATTTCCGAAAAAACCGGCTCTGCGGACGACGTGACCAACAGGAATATTTTTCTCGCGGTCTGCGTTATGATTTTCGCCTTTATCGCCGTCACTGCTGCGGTTATAATTCTGAGCCGCCGCATATCGCGCAGGCTGACCGCGCCGTTGCTTGAGCTTAAGGAGGACGTTGATAAAATAAGGGGCGGCGACCTATCCTGCCGCGCTGAAGCATCAAACGATGAGGTAGGCGAGCTTGCGCGTTCGCTGAACGATATAACGGACTCCATAGAAAAATTCACGAGAGATATAAATTACGCCGCGGACAAAAAGCGCGGTTTGTCGGACTCAGACGAGCTTTCCGCGCTCTGCCTTGAATTTAAAAACAAGATGACCGGCGCGGGCGACGAAATCACCGTTGACGCGATAGCGGACAATATCCCCGAGGCGACCGAATTTATAAACGCCCGCCTTAAAAAGGTCGGCTGTAAAAAGAAGCTCATGGCTCTTATTGATATGGCGACAGATGAGCTTATGAGCAATATAGCAAATTACGCCTATCCCGACGACGGCGGCTCGGTTACCGTGCGGTTCAGAATTATCGGTGGCTCCAAAAAGACTGCCGAAATAACATTTACGGACAGTGGAATACAATTCGACCCGCTTTCCGTTCTCCTGCCCCGCCCTTCAGCAAAGAATCCTGACAGCGGCTCCGGCATATACAGGGTGCGCAAAAGCATGGATAACATAACCTATCGGCGTGCCGACGGCAGGAACATACTTAAAATTGAAAAGCGGCTTTGACGTAAAAAGAGGTCTGCAAGAGCTAAACGCTTCTTACAGACCTCTGCTTTTTTTATAAAATGTTTTTCGTCGGAGCCTATCATATTCGCTTGATGATTCTTGCGGGAACGCCGCCAACCACCGTTCTGGGCGGCACGTCCTTCGTCACGACCGCTCCTGCTCCCACCGCCGCATACTCGCCTATCGTTACTCCCGGCAGCACGGTCACGTTGGAGCCGATCCACGCTCCCTTTTCTATATGTATCGGCGACGGACGGTTGTCGGAACGCTCCTCCGGCTCCAATCCGTGGTTGATAGTGGCAAGGACAACGTGCGAGCCTATCAGCACATTATCGCCTATATATATGCCGCCTTGGTCCTGAAAATGGCATCCGAAGTTTATGAACACGTTTTTCCCGACAAATATATTTTTTCCGCATTCCGAATAAAACGGCGGAAATACGGTAAACGAGTCGTCTACCGTCTTGCCTATGAGCTTTGAAAAGATTGCCCGAACCTCCTCCGGCTCGTGATAGCCGCAGTTTAACTCCGACGCCGTTTGCAGCGCCTCCTGCGCGAGCCTGTGCATTATCATATGCGCCTCGCTCCCGCCCTTTGCTGTTTCTCCGTTTCGCATACGTTCAAGCAGTTCCTCACTGTTCATCTCTTATATTCCCCCCGATTTATTTTTTGTTTAAGCTCGCCACTCCTGCCGCACGGCAAGCATATAATTTATTGTATCACATCGCGGATAATTCGTCCAAACACGGAGTTTGCGCTGTCGCATTCGCCCGTTTACGCCGAGCGCTATATCAGGCTGCGTTCGGGCGGCGACCGGCGCGGCTGCGCCGCGCGGGAAAACGCGGCGGGAGGAGTTCCCAAACAGAGGGAAGTCCCTGCCCCGCCGCGTTTTCGCAAATTTCCGCCGGAGGCGGAAATTTGCCGGTCGCCGCCCGAACCCCTGTCGCGCAATCAGACCTGCCGAGACAAATCCATGCGACAGCGGAACGGGCAAAAACACGCGTTAAAAGCGAATTGTTCTCTGCGTAAAGTCAATCATCGGTTTTCTTTTCTGCGCCGCAAGCCAAGACCGACAATAAACGCGGCGGAAACGGCAAACGCGCATACCATAATCGAAACAAGCTCTCGATTTTCGCCGGTATATACGTTGTCGCCCTTGCCCTCAGCTTCACCCGCAGGCTTTTGCTCCTTAGGCTGCTCGCCCTTTGTGTTGAGAGATACGTCGGTTGAGCCTGTCGGCTGAGTTGTCAAAGCGTCCGTCGGGGCGTTTGTAGGAGTATCGGTAGGCGCGTCGGTCGGAACATCAGTCGGTGCGTCCGTCGGAACATCAGTCGGTGCGTCAGTCGGAGCATCAGTCGGTGCGTCCGTCGGGTCGGTAGAAGGCTCTGCCACTAAAACGCCAAGAGTAATTTCCGAATAATAAACCCTCCACACGCCGTCGCAGTAGCCCAAATAAGGAATTTCTGCATTTTCCGTGAAAAAGTCGCCTTGAAGCTCGTAGTCGTCAGGTATATTCAGCTCCTCCTCAGAAAGAATGCCCGGCATGACAAAATTCGAGCTCTGTTCATCTACAATCTCATTCTTTTCGACGTCCAAATATAAAACAGTAAAGCTGTAATCCTCGGCGTTTACGGGAACAACGCTGCCGTCGTCCGCAAGCTCTATCATTTCGACGTTTAATATTACATCCTGCTCAGGCATAAGCTCGCCGTCTATTCTTTCCGCGTTTACCGTTACAAACTCGTCCTCCTCTGAAGCGGCGATAAATCCGTAATCCATAACGAGCTTATTTACATCAATGACGTTTTCTCCCTCGTGTAATCCGTAATATAAATTACCTATCATCATTCCGCGATAATTTATTTGAACAGAAGCCATAATTCCGTCGAGAGTCGTCGCTTCAACGGTTGAAATTTCAGAGGCTAAATCGAAAAAGGTTGTGTTCCCCGATTTATTCGTCTCGCATTTATGCCTTACCTCAAACGTGTAGGAGGTATTCGCCTCAAGGTCTGTGAAAACAGGGTAATCCTGCCATTGCTCGCCCGCGATTCTGTATTCGCAGCCGTC
>CANPZK010000131.1 GCA_947588875.1 uncultured Clostridia bacterium | reverse complement strand
GGCGGGTCGCCGTCGACCGAGCCGAAGTTGCCGTGTCCGTCCACGAGCGGGTACCTCATTGAGAAGTCCTGCGCCAGCCTTACAAGCGCGTCATAAACTGACGCGTCGCCGTGCGGGTGGTAGCTTCCCAAAACCGTACCGACCGTGTCGGCGCACTTTCTGTACGCCTTGTCCGGAGTAAGATTTTGCTCGAACATTGTGTAGAGTATCCTTCTGTGAACGGGCTTCAGACCGTCCCTGACGTCCGGCAGAGCGCGCGATACTATGACCGACATCGAATATTCGATAAAGGATTTCCTCATTTCCTTATTGATGTCGACGTCTATTATCTTCTCGTTCCCGTTTATTATTCCGCTGTTATCCAATTCAGTAACACCTCTTCTTTATTAAAGCTCAATCTGCTTTTCTTCGATTTTCTCAATATTATTCTTTAAAAGCTCATAGAGCTTATTGTCAAATTTTTTTATATTTATCGGTTTAAAGCTCTTGCTGTCTACAAAGCCGTGCCTTGTCATTCCCGTGCAGAGCAGCTCGCCGCCCCTCAGCACTCTGTACCCGTATTCTATCTTTGCAAACGAAACCGCCGCCGCAAACGCCTGAATTTCTATCTCGTCCTCATAATGGGCAGGCTTTATAAAGCGGCAGCTCAGGTCAGTGAGCGGAAGCATAAGCCCGCGCTCCTCTAAGACCGAGTACGGAACGCCGAGCTTTTTTATATAATCCGTCCGCGCAAGCTCAAACCATACGGGGTAATTTGAGTGGTGAACTATTCCCATTTTGTCGGTTTCGGCATAGCGCACCGTTATTCTGCTTTTTGAGATCATTTTCATACCCTCAGTCGTCATACGGCTCCGTGCCGTTTTTTAATATCTGTAATATTTTTTTATAAATTTCCCGTTCTATGCTCCTTTTCGGTATTGCGAACATCTGACCGTGGTATGTCCGGATTATCAAAACCTCGTCGCCTATTTCGAGCGTTCCCGATTTATCAAGCGGGATTATCCATTCCTTGTCGCCCATTTTTTGGGTTATGTCCTCGCTTGTTATTTCTATCTCAATAGCTTCGCCCGTCGAATTTTCACGCGCGAGCTTTTTTAAATGGAATATCGGAACGAGCCATATTGCGGCGATGACAACAATGCACAGTATACTGAACAGCAGCCAGTTGTAGTTGTTGCCGTAAATGCAGGAGAGAAAAAAACCGACCGCCGCCACCGCCATTATCACGGTGTATATAACAGAGCGTTTGCCCTGCGTTTTATATATATTGGCGCGCTTCAGGGTTTCGAGTATCTCTCCGTCCGAGAGCACAAACTGCGTTTGCAGGTATATTCTTTTTCTGCCCTGCTCATGCGCTTCCTTGTCCTCTCTTTCGTCCTCGGTTATTCTTTCTCTTAAATCGTCCACGCTTTCAAATATTTCGTTTTCTCCAAACACGGCTTTGCCCGAGCCGAAGCTCCCGTCAAGGTCGGAGGAGCCGTCGCCGGTTCTTTCCTTTATTTCATTAAGCTCGTTTAATATATCGTCAACCGGATTTTTACTCATTCCCCTGACCTCCTTTATTTTGAATTGACAGCGCGGTGATTTTGTCCGCTTTCACTGCCTGAAGCATTATTTTTGGCGGATTCTCCGCCTTACGGCGGCGGCCGCATGCCCCGCCTGCGGGCGGGGCATGCCAAACGCGGCGCAACGTCTGTCACTCGCTCCTCCGGCGCCCTGCCGCGCCGCGTTTGCGCGAGCTGCCTTCGGCAGCTCGGGCCGCCGCCGAAAATTCCCGTTATATATCAAGATTTGTCGCGTACTTCGCGTTCTTCTCAATAAATTCTCTTCTCGGCTCTACCTTGTCACCCATCAGTATGGTGAATACCTCGTCCGCCTCCTGAGCGTCGTTCAGCTCCACCCTGAGCATTATCCTTGTTTCAGGATTCATCGTCGTTTCCCAAAGCTGCTCCGAATCCATCTCGCCAAGACCCTTGTATCTCTGTATATCGCTCTTGCCATCTATCGACGCCAGAATAGCGTCGCGCTCCTCGTCCGAGTACGCATATTTGTGCTCCTTGCCCTTTGTTATCCTGTAAAGAGGGGGCTGAGCCAAAAATACGTGACCGTTTTCAACAAGCGGCCGCATAAAGCGGAAGAAAAACGTGAGCAGAAGCGTCCTGATGTGCGAACCGTCGACGTCGGCGTCCGCCATTATTATTACCTTGCCGTAGCGCAGCTTTTCTATGTCAAATTCATCGCCTATACCCGCTCCGAGAGCCGTTATGACAGGCAGCAGTTTTTCGTTGCCGTACACCTTGTCAAGGCGGGACTTTTCGACATTGAGCATCTTTCCCCACAGCGGCAGAATAGCCTGAAATCTTCTGTCTCTGCCGCCCTTTGCGGAGCCTCCCGCAGAGTCACCCTCTACTATGTATATCTCGGTCTCCTCTGGGTTCCTCGACTGACAGTCTGCGAGCTTTCCCGGCAGAGCCGCGTTTTCAAGAGCGCTCTTTCTGCGCACGCTCTCCTTTGCCTTTCTTGCCGCCTCTCTCGCCCTTGACGCAGCGAGAGCCTTTTCAAATATCGCCCGCGCCGTCGCCGGATTTTCCTCAAGATAGGTGCTGAGCTTGTCGCTTACGAGCTTGTCCGCAAGGCTCCTTATCTCTATGTTTCCGAGCCTCGCCTTGGTCTGTCCCTCAAACTGCGACTCCTTGAGCTTGACGCTGATTATCGCCGTCAGACCCTCTCTCACGTCCTCGCCGGTCAGGTTCTTATCGCTCTCTTTAAGTATCTTGAACTTTCTTGCATAATTGTTCATTACCCTCGTGAGGGCGCGCTTAAAGCCGTCCTCGTGGGTTCCGCCGTCGGTCGTGTGTATATCGTTTGCAAACGAGAGGATACATTCGTTGTAGCTCTCGTTATACTGCATAGCTATCTCTATAAAGGCGTTTCCGTCCTCGGCTCCGGCGCTGTAATATATTATGTCGTCGTGAACCACATCGAGAGATTTTTTCTTGTGTATGTACTCGACAAAGCTCCTTATTCCGCCGTCGTAGCAGTAATTTCCCTTTACGATATTATCGGCGTCGCGCTCGTCGATAAGCTCGATATGCAGACCCGCGTTTAAAAAAGCCTGCTCTCTCAGCCTTGTTTCGAGCGTTTCAAAATCATATTCGAGCGTTTCCTTAAACATCTCTGGATCGGCCTTGAACGAAACCTCGGTGCCCTTTCTCTCGGATTGACCTATTATTTCAAGATCCGTTATTATATTTCCTCTCTCATATCTCTGGAAATACACGTTTTCGCCATCGTAAACCTTTACCTCGAGCCACTCCGACAGAGCGTTTACAACGGAAGCTCCAACTCCGTGCAGTCCGCCGCTGACCTTGTATCCGCCGCCGCCGAACTTTCCTCCGGCGTGCAGTACTGTGAATACCACCGTCACGGCGGGTATTCCCATTTTTGTGTTTACCCCGACGGGTATTCCTCGTCCGTTGTCCGACACCCTGATGATATTGTCGGGCAGAATTTCAACCGTGATCTTCGTGCAGTAGCCGGCAAGAGCCTCGTCGATAGAGTTGTCAACTATTTCATACACAAGGTGGTGCAGACCCCTTGCGCCGGTCGAGCCGATATACATTCCGGGGCGCTTTCTTACAGCCTCAAGCCCCTCCAAAACCTGTATCTCGTCCGCGCCGTATTCGGCGTCCGTTGTTGTTACCTCCATATTATCGACGTTTTCCAAGATATCTTCATTCAAGATATTCTCAGTTTCCTCGATATTTTCATTATTCAGCTCAATGTTTTCATTATCCATCTTTGTTCCTCCTGTATCGGCTTTGCAAAAAGTCATATCTGTTCATATCTGAATTTTATCAAAGTCAGCAGCTGTACCAAAAGTTATCCGTCTGACCTCAAAATCATTTTAAGTAATTTAAGTAAGCTGATCGCATATTAAAAATTAAATCTTTTCCTCGCCTTTTTAGGTTAAATATGCCCTTTATCCGCTTTGCGCCCGATATTATTTTTCGTCGTCCTTCTTTTTAAATCGTGTCGTAAACGGAAATAATATCACAGTCAGGCTCACCGCCGCGACAGTTATTATAAAACAGCCGAGAACGGTCAAGCCCTTGATAAAATTAAACATCAGAATGTTTAAAGCTATTAAAATAACCGCCGCGACAGCTGTTAAAATTATCCTACCCTTTGTTTTTGACACGGAAAACTCTTTTCCGCAGTGGCGGCATTTTATATTTTCTTTATTTCTGAATTTTTTGACCTCGCCGTATCTGTAAATCGCCCCGCAATAAGGGCAAAGAGGCAGCTTGAGCATAACCATGCCTCCTATTATGAGTTGTTTTTAATTTTCATCATCGTCCGCAGCTTCGTC
>CANPZK010000130.1 GCA_947588875.1 uncultured Clostridia bacterium | reverse complement strand
AGGTGTAACTCAGTTTGGTAGAGTGCTTGGTTTGGGACCAAGATGCCGCAGGTTCAAGTCCTGTCACCTCGACCAAAAAAGGCACAGATTTTGCTCTGTGCCTTTTTTCTGTATTTAACTCATATTTACCGAAAAGCCACTAAATAAGCCAAATTTTGACGCAACAATGCTCTTGCGGTATCTTACGGTAAATTTATATTTAAGCAAAATCCATTCCCGTTGCATTACCGTTGCATTACTAAAGCCGTTTACCGTAACCAACTCTTTACAATTGCGCAAATAACAAAACTTTACCGAGTTTTCTTATTCACGCAATTCATGTAAACGCTAAGCCCTGTGTACACTGCTGTGCGGTGGCTGTACGGTACTTGAGCTAATGCCTGGAAACAATTCTTTAATGTCCTTGTTAAATAAAGAAAGCCATTCATAATAAAGTCTAACAGCAACCTCAACACTTGAAATTTGCGGTATATTCATCATTTTTTATCCTCTTTCTTTTCCTTTTTTTGAGATCGTAAACTCATTTCTGTTGCCTCTATTCTGTTGTTTTTAGTTTGTGGCTGTGGTAACATTTAAATTATAATAAAACATAAAGTAAGCCTCCGGCCGTAGATCTCCCCGCAAAACGGGAATCGTTGATACCGAAGGCTTTTGATTTATCATTTAAAAAGAAATCTCAACTTTATTCCCTAAAATTAAAGAGGCGGTATTGGTGAAAAAAAGAGCAAACGGTGAAGGAACAATCTACAAAAACGAAAAAAGGGGCTGTGGTGCGGCCAAATCTCAATTCGAGACGATAGCTCCGGTAAACTGAAACGGAAAGTTGTTTACGGTAAGACGCAGAAGGCAGTCCTCGAAAAGCTGGAAAAATTGAAGGAGCTGCAAAATGGCGGCGTCAAGCTTACGGAAAAGGCGCAGACAATCCAGAGCATTTTAAAGCAAGCTATTGACTATCAAAAGGCCACAAATGAAATAAGCGATGTTTCCTATCGTAGAAAAATCGAAACTCTGAAAATTTTAGAGCGATATTATTTTGTTACGGGGAAAACAGTCGATAAAATTACAGATGCAGAAATCACCGACTTTTTAATCAGCATAACCGATTATTCAAATTCAGTAATCTCCAAGGCTTACGGCTTGTTGAATTTTGCGTTTAAACAGGCGGTATTCAGCGGATACATCAATTATAATCCGCTGGACAACAAGCAACGGTTTAAGCGACCCATGTCTAACAAACCCAATAAAAAAATATCCGCATTCACGGTTACAGAGCAGAGGGATTTTATTGCGGCGCTGATGGCCGACAATAGAGTGTTATATCGTGAACAAATGTTAATTTCATTGTTCACCGGCGCACGAATGGGGGAGATTAATGCCTTAAAAGTCAGGGATATTGATTTTTCTGAAAATACAATTAATATCAACAAAACAATTTCGCGCGACATTAATGATCGCCCGATCGTCGGCAAAACAACAAAAACATATGCAGGGCAGCGCGTATTGCACGTCAGTTCAGAAATAATGGCGCTGATTAAAAATCATATAACAAATATCGCCCCGGATGATTTGTTGTTTACTGCAAAAGACGGTATATTAATAACAACGTCCCAGGTCAATATGGAATTCAAACGATTTTGCGAATCAAAAAATATCGGAAGCGGATATAATGTTAATCAACATATGCTGCGCCATACCTACGCGACCCGTGCAATCGAATCGGGAATGCCTGCGCCGGTTTTGCAAAAATTGTTAGGACATACCGATATAAAAACTACAATCAATACATACTGCGACGTGTTCACAGAATACGAACAGAAACATTTAGATGCACAGAATGCATATTTAACCGAAATGGGTCTAAATATAGCATTTTGAAGTATTACAATAATACCGGCGTGAATTGCCGATAAAAAGCGGAACCGGTTCCGGTTTTCCGAGGAACCACCAGAAAAAGAAATTTTTACCCGAGCCGCCGCGCCGAGGTGTTTGAAATAAAAAAACTCGGTCAAAGGATTAAAAAAACAAACCGGCGTATTACACGCGCAGGAGAGATGAGTCTGTGGGCTATGAAGCTATGAAGCTTCGCTCTGTGATGAAAACACCGGCAGAAAAAAAGAAGATGAAAATACGAGTTGTATAATGCGCCCAGCTGATACTGAGGACAGGTATATCACCATAGGAGTAATAGACGGAGTTGCATATCTCGTTATGGTGGTATATACCGAGCGAGGAGAAGCGATTAGACTGATTTCAGCCAGAAAGGCGACTAAACAAGAAGGGAGAATGTATTATGACTATTCGCAAGGAAATTGTTTTAAACAAGCCGTTGACTGCCGAGCAGAAGCAAATGCTTGAAGCTCTAAAGACAAGACCTGTTCAGCCCGATGAAGATTGCCCCGAATTGACTGCCGAGCAGCTTAGCCAACTGGTTAGGGTGTCCGAAATGCGTCGTGATGAACGCAGAAAGCAAACTGTCACACTGCGCCTTTCTCCCCAAGCGTTGCAAACTGCAAAATCTCTCGGAAAAGGCTATACTTCCGTATTGAGCAGAATACTCGAAAGTGCATTGACAGATACGGAGTTTATCAAGCATTATCTGTAATGCTCCTCAGAAGCTCCAAAAAGCCCCCTGTTCGCTTTTTTTATTTGCTAAACTGTTCATATTCGCTTTGCTTCATTTTCAAAAATGAAATATTGGATTTGCTAATTATTCTTCCTATTTCAAATATGCAGCCGTATTCATAAGGTACAGAGCCAATCCTTTTGTTGCTTTTTATATCTCTGTAATGATAGCCGTCATAATATATCTTGTCGTATAAATACGAAATATCAAAAACCTTTTGCTCGGAATCTTTGGGATTGAATGTTAATTCGCCTACTCCTTTTACAATTCCACTAAAAGCGGAATGATTTCCCTCGCAAATGTCGGTTACTCCTATTGGAAGAAAAAGATTAAAGCAGTGTTTGTCAGTTCCTGTTGAAGTGTTCTGTTTCCATTTGTTTTCTTTTGTTCCGACCGTAATTAGATTATCAATTATTTTATCTCGGTCTTTAAGGTTTACCAAAACAGGATCGCGGTTCAGAAAAATAGTAAGCGGCTTGTCGATGATTACTTCATATTTGGTGTTCGTAATAAAGTCGTCGCTAATATCTTCCGGAAAGATATTGTCATCAAAGTTTTCGCACAACCTATCTATACACTGCGTTGAGTTAATTCTGCCCGTAAGTATTTTTATAATATGGAAAATAGCAGCCGCCGTGTGACTATAATTATTATTAACTATATCCTGCGAAAAGCGCAGTAAATTTTCAAGGCGTTTTTTATTATTAATTTGTTTATTAAACAGCAGCTTCATAAATCGGACTCCTTAAAATTGATAAGAGAAGATTGCATATACAGCGTATAAATTCATAGTAAAGCTCTCGCGAATTTTTTTGATAATTTCTATAATAACACTGTACTTGCCAACAAAGCGAATTATACAGCGCGATAAGAGTTTTGTAAACGGAATATTTAAGCGTATTATTTTCTCTACTGTCGCAATAATCAATATCTGCATTATGATGAGCTAAAACAACAAGCGAATAGTTTGCAATTCCGTAAATACCGTCTGCCTCAGATGGGCACGCTTGTTTAAATCTTCTTTTTGCCAATCTTTCGTTTTTTACAAAAAAAGCTTTGCGCATAATTAAAAAACGGGTTTTGATTCTTTTGCTTGATTCTATATCACACTCAATGGAGGATTTATTACTTTCGTCAAGTGGGGCATAGGAAGAAAGACAGGTTGCCTCGAAGGATAAGCACTCTATAAAAGAAATCAGATTTTTACCGGCTTGAATTGGAGATAACTCTGTATAATCTATTATGTCGTAGTATTTTAAAATTTCAAGCAGTTTTTTCTTCAATTCAGCAACAGAAACGTCATTGCATAGCTTTGGGTTAATTACACTAAGTTTTTTAATTATATTTTTTAATTTCTTTCGGTCAATGTAAATATTATCAACCTTAATCTGTTCGCAGTCAAAATAATTATTTTTTTGCATTACATTTTCTCCTAAATAATAATTTAAAAATACTAAAAGCGGAACCGGTTCCGGTTTTCCGAGAATCCACCAGGAAAAGAAATTTTTACCCGAGCCGCCGCGCCGAGGTGTTTGAAATAAAAAAACTCGGTCGAAGGATTAAAAAAAAACAAACCGGCGTATTACACGCGCCGGAGAGATGAATCTGAGGGCTATGAAGCTTCGCTCTGTGATGAAAACACCGACAGAAAAAAAGAAAGGTGAAAATACGAGTTGTATAATGCGCCCAGCTGACACGGCGAGGATCGGAAAAGGTAATTATACAGTTTGTATAATTACTCCGAAACCTAAGTGCCCTTACTCGAATTAAGTATAAATCTTTATAGTCTTAATATTATTCTTTTTTCTGTAGGGGAGAGTGGGTTATATATAGACCTCCGTTTTCGAGTACTACCCCTGCTGTTAAAAAAATATTTACAA
>CANPZK010000129.1 GCA_947588875.1 uncultured Clostridia bacterium | reverse complement strand
ACCTTTTGTCAAAGTGAACCCGTGGTATTTCTCGTTTTTTTCCTCAAAAATCCGAACTTCACTTTGGCAATTTAGGGTCGAGAACGGAGCTTTCTTGTATTTCACAAGTCCATTAAAGAGGACTTCTTGTATTTTTATCGGACACATTGTCGCTTTCGCTCAATTCTGCTTTCTTACTATCCCGTACTCATCGTCAAGGCGGTAGTAGTGGCAGTCGTCGAAGGCGTTCTGCATAAACTTTAACATTTCGTCTTCGTCGAGATTGACCTCGCAAATATTGTATCCCAGCTCGTCGTCATATACATAATGAACGCAGGAGTCGCAGTTTGACCTTCCAAGCATCACTTTTTGCCTCCCTTTATTCTGTCCCAATAGGCTTTAAACGCCTGCTCGTTCTTGTTGTCGCCGAACTCGTAATACACCCTGTCCTTTATATTATCCGGAAGATACTGCTGCCGTACCCAATGATTCGGGTAGTCGTGAGGATATTCGTAAAACTGCCCCTTATTCGGGTTATCCTCTCCGTCAAAGTGCTTGTTCTGGAGCTGGCGCGGTATCTGACCGTAATTGCCCGTCTTTAAATCCCGCATTGCCGACTCGATCGCCATATACGCGCTCGTGCTTTTCGGCGCGCTGCAAACAAGCACCACGGCGTCCGCAAGCGGTATCCTCGCCTCGGGCAGTCCGACAGCCTGCGCTATGTCTACGCACGCCTTAACTATCGGAATTATCTGCGGATAGGCAAGCCCGACGTCCTCGCAGGCGCACACCATGAGCCGTCGGCAAGCCGAGGGCAAATCGCCCGCCTCGAGCAATCGCGCCAAATAGTGTACGGCGGCGTTCGGGTCTGAGCCGCGCATCGACTTCTGGTACGCCGAAACAATGTCGTAATGCTCGTCGCCGTCCTTGTCGTAGCGCACGGCGCTCTTTTGAGTGAGCTGTCTTGCAAGCTCGTTTGTAACTACTCTCCTGCCGTCCGCTTCGTCTGCGGCGAGAACGCAAAGCTCGACCGCGTTCAGCGCCTTCCTCACGTCGCCGCCGCAGGCTGTCGCTATATAAGACACGGTGTCGTCCTCGACCTCTATCTCGTCGCCGCTCTCGTTTTCAAGATAATCAAACGCCCTCCATATCGCCTTTTCAACGCTGTGCGAGCCGACGGTTTTAAATTCAAACACTGTGCATCGGCTGAGTATGGCGTTATACACATAAAAGTAGGGGTTTTCCGTCGTCGACGCGATGAGCGTTATCCTGCCGTCCTCGAGATATTCGAGCAGCGTCTGCTGCTGCTTTTTGTTGAAGTACTGTATCTCGTCAAGATACAGCAGCACTCCGTTCATACCGCCGAATGTGCCAAGCTCCGACACTATCGCCTTTATGTCGGCGGTAGACGCGGTAGTACCGTTTAATTTTCTCAGACTGCGGTTCGTCTGCCTTGCTATTATGGACGCGACCGTGCTTTTCCCTACTCCCGACGGCCCGTAAAATATCATATTCGGTATCTCGCCGCTGTCTATTATTCTTCTCAGCGCCTTATCCCTGCCGAGAAGATGCTCCTGCCCCACGACCTGATCGAGCGTCATGGGTCTTATCCTGTCGGCAAGCGGTGATGTGCTCAAGTGGAAAACCTCCTGTCCGTATGTTAATGTTTATCTGTCATCATAAAAAACGCGCTGTCCCGATAAGCTCCCATGAGACAGCGCACTGCGTTTTTACAGCTTTATTATTCGTACAGCGGATATTTTGCGCATAGCTCCGTAACGCCCGCTCTTACCGCGTCGGCGTTGCCCTCGAAGTCCTCTGTCACCATTGTTATGAACTCGGCTATCCTGTCCATGTCTTCCTCTTTGAAGCCTCTTGTTGTAACCGCCGCCGTACCCATTCTAACGCCGCTCGTCACAAACGGACTTCTCGGCTCGTTCGGCACCGTGTTCTTATTCGCCGTGATATAAACCTCGTCAAGACGATGCTCGAGCTCCTTGCCGGTCAGCTCCGTTTCTTTTAAATCGAGCAGGAGAACGTGGTTGTCCGTTCCGCCGGACACGAGCTTATGCCCTCTTGAAATCAGTCCCTCGGCGAGCGCCTTGCAGTTTTTAACTATCTGCTCGCCGTAGGCTTTGAACTCCGGCTTTAACGCTTCTCCGAGGCAAACAGCCTTCGCCGCTATCGTGTGCATCAGCGGGCCGCCCTGCGTGCCGGGGAAAATCGCCTTATCTATCGCCTTTGCAAACTCCTCCTTGCACAGGATAAGTCCGCCCCTCGGTCCTCTGAGGGTCTTATGCGTGGTCGTTGTAACAAAGTGCGCGTGCTCCACCGGATTCGGGTGAACTCCGGCGGCGACGAGTCCCGCGATGTGCGCCATATCCACCATGAGATATGCTCCGCAGGCGTCCGCTATCTCGCGGAATTTTTTGAAGTCTATTATTCTCGGATATGCGCTCGCTCCGCATACTATCAGCTTTGGCTTACACTCGAGCGCCTGCTGCATAACCTTATCGTAATCTATAATATGCGTAACGGGGTCAACGCCGTATGATACGAAGTTGTAGTACTTGCCGCTGAGATTTACCGGCGAACCGTGGGTAAGGTGGCCGCCCTCGCTCAGATTCATTCCCATTACCGTATCGCCCGGCTCGAGCATAGCGAAGTAAACCGCCATATTCGCCTGCGCTCCGGAATGAGGCTGTACGTTTGCGTGCTCCGCTCCGAAAAGCTCGCAGGCTCTTTTGCGCGCGATCTCCTCTACTACATCGACGCACTGACAGCCGCCGTAATAGCGCTTTCCGGGGTAGCCCTCGGCGTATTTATTGGTGAGTACGCTGCCCATCGCCGCCATAACCGCCGGAGATACTATATTCTCCGAGGCTATAAGCTCAATATTCCTTCTCTGTCTTTTCAGCTCGTCATTCATTGCGTCGGCAACGTCCTTATCATACCTGCCGACGAAGCCTATCGTATCAACAATATCATTATACATTGTCAGTCACACTTCCTTTTCTCGTTTTTTAATACCCTTTTATTATAGGGCAAGGCTCTTGTTTTTGCAACAAAAGTAAAAAAATAAATTTATTGAGGTTATCGGGGGGCTGTCGCGTTGCCGCTCCGAGCATTTCATATGGCGGCAGGGGTTCGGGCGGCGACCGGCGCGGCTGCGCCGCGCGGAAAAACGCGGCGGCGCAGGGACTTTTGTCGGGGCAGCATAGGTGTGAGCCGCCGCGTTTTTCGGCAAATTTCCGCCGCGAGGCGGAAATTTGCGGTCGCCGCCCGAACTCACCCCCAACTCACGCACAAGGTACAAACGGGTCGCACGACAGCCCCGCTGCCCTTGAAAACATTCGCCAAAGCGGGGCGCCTGTCCCCGTCGTCACTCCATAGTGCTGTATTCCTTCTGTAAAATAAAATCAACATTCGCGCGCTCGTAGGAATTTAGAACGCTCTCGTCAAAATCCTCCGGCGAAATCGTGCCGTTGTACCAGGTACAGCGGTCGAAATAGTCCTGAACCTCCTGTGAATCAAAACGTCTGCCGTGGCGTGCATATATCTCATTTCTCGCAAGCACAAGGTCAAAACCGTCAATGCCCTCGAGGTCGGGATAATCGAGATACCTGTCGCTGCTTTCGGGCAGGATATATGTGCTTATATCTCCGCTGTTCGGCTCTTCCGTCTGGGCTTCTGTCTGCGCCTCCGTTTGCTCCTCCGCTGCCTCTGTCGGAGCAGGCTTGGTTTCGGATTCGCCTTCGGAGTTCGTTGATTCCGCAGAGCCGGAGGACGAGCCGTTTGACTCCGCCGCAACGGAAATCACTACGGTACTGCCGAGCTCCACCATTTCACCGTCCTTCGGATTTTGGTCTATAACGCAGCCGCTCTCGACCGTATCGCTCTCCTGTCTGATAACGCTCGCTTTAAGTCCTCTCTGTTCTATCGCCGACACAGCGACCTGTTCCGGCTCTCCCATAACGTCCGGAACCTTGATTTTTCTCTCGGTCGCGGTGGTCGGAGCTGTCGGCTCGCTTATCACCGACGAGCTCATTGCCGGCGTTGAGTCGCCGCAATTTTTGCCGAACAGTATCGCCGCAAGGACAATTATGGCAAGAATCAGCACGGACGCGCAAACCACTATAACGATGTACGCTTTTCTGTGCTTATTCGCCCTCTCGTTTCCGTACTCGTCAATATCATCCGGCGCGTACGGAGCATATTCCGCGGCTCCCTTAAGCCCGCTGTTGTCAAAAATTTTCGTCGCGCCGCCGTCGTCGTTTCTATCCGAGCTGAAGCCGTCCGAATAATATTCGGGCGAAAAAGGATCTCCGCTCCGCTCCGAGCGCGCGTTTTCATTCTCGACTTGACGAATCTCCTCGTCTACCCGTTTTTCGGCGCTGTTGCTGAAAATCTCGCGCTCATTCTGCATCTCCTCAAGGTTACTGCCGCAGTACGGGCAGAACCTAACCCCGTCATTAACTGCTTTTCCGCAATTCTGGCACCTCATCATATCACTGCCTTCCGAAAATT
>CANPZK010000128.1 GCA_947588875.1 uncultured Clostridia bacterium | reverse complement strand
TTCGGCTAACAGTTCCTACTGCCAAGTCTGTAGTGGACTTTCACCACCAAGTAATAATGCGTGCCGAGCACACAACAGCAAGGACACCCCCGATTTACAGGGGTGTCCTTACATTGTGTGTACGGCACTATGTTCTCCATAGTGACGTGCAAATATGGTGCCGGTGGCGGGACTTGAACCCGCACGGTATCGCTACCAATGGATTTTGAGTCCACCTCGTCTGCCAATTCCAACACACCGGCGAATATTAATCATCATACGCTTTCGCGTATGATGATTGTAATTTAATTTGACGACTTTTGATATTATACTTCATTTAGAAATAAAAATCAAGTGCCTTAATTTATTGATTATTCAATGTGAACGACTCGGCGATAGCGTCAAGGTATCCCTTACATTCCTGATAGCTTGCCTTTGCCTCTTTGTCATCAGCGTCATACTGCCTTTTTTCTTCGGCAATGCTCAAAATATAATTGCACTTGTCGTCAGAGCCGAGAACCTTATATTCCGTATATGGAATCTCCGCTTCAATGCTGTCAACGAAAATATAAGCCAGAACGCCGTGGTGATCGTCGTAGCTCTCAAGAATAGACTTGTCATAAATGTAAACTATACTGTCGTTGCCCTTTATTGCAATTTTATCAACGGCGTCGTCCGGAATAGTCAAAGAATAATGATAATTAGCGTTTACATATCGTCCGGCGACCGCGCTGTCGGCGGTGATATTCGGATATGCCTTGGTGGTTTCCGTCGCGTCTATTGGGGTTGACGACGAATTGTTGACCTTGCTCTCTTCGGAGCAGGAGCAGCCTACAAATATAGCCGCAGCAACAGCGGCAGAGGTTAAAATAGCAAGAAATCGTTTTATCATTTCCCTCATCCTTTTAATTTTTATGTAAATATCGTATTGATTATATCACAGCCACGCCAACAATGCAAGGACAAGTTATCAAAAGATTTATTTTCGCTGAGGTATTAACTGTAAGCGCACCCAAAATTGTATTTTCTGCAAACATCGCATAAGTGATTGCCCCGTTTAAAAATCCGAGCGGTTCTTTTACATTTCCCTGTTACATCTCCTGCGTATAGTTTTTCGCTCTTTTTTAACAAGGGCGCTTTTGGCGGCTTTCAGTCATATATTTATTTGTCCTTTTACAATATAATTCTCATATGTAAAATTTTGTCGGAATAATATGATATAATTCATATTGACAGGGAGGCTGAAAATATGCTTAACAATCTTATCGACCTTGAAGAGGTTTCAACGGACAAGCTCGGCGCTATAATTGAGCTTGCCTGCAAAATAAAAGCGAATCCGGAGGATTACAAGGAGTGCTGTCGCGGGAAGATTCTCGCCACTCTTTTTTATGAGCCGTCCACAAGGACCCAGATGTCGTTTCAGACTGCCATGATGCGCCTTGGCGGGAACACCATCGGCTTTGACAATCCTATGAATTCATCGGTGGCAAAGGGTGAAAACCTAAAGGATACGATTAAAATAATAAGCGGGTACGCGGATATAATCGCAATGCGGCATCCTGCCGAGGGAGCCGCCAAGGCGGCAAGCCTTTTTTCCGACGTTCCGATAATCAACGCGGGCGACGGCGGTCATCTTCACCCGACCCAAACGCTCACAGACGTTGTCACTCTTTATAACGAGATAGGCAGACTCGATCACCTCAAAATCGGTCTTTGCGGAGATTTAAAAAACGGCAGAACCGTTCACTCGCTGATAAAAACAATGAGTCATTTTGAAGGAAACGAGTTTATCCTCGTTTCCACTCGCGATTTAAAGGTGCCGGGCTACATCAAGTCCATACTCAAGGCTTCGGGCTGCCGCTATACGGAGCACGATAATCTCAGCGACGCCATGCCGACGCTCGACGTTCTCTATATGACAAGAATACAGAGAGAGCGATTCAGCAGTGAGGAGGAATATTTAAAGCAGAGCGGAGTTTATGTGCTGGACACAAAAAAGCTCAGTCTCGGTAAACAGTCGCTGAAAATTCTGCACCCCCTCCCCCGCGTAGACGAGATCTCGTCGGACGTTGACAACGACCCTCGCGCCGTTTACTTTAAGCAAGCCGTTTACGGTATGTACGCCCGAATGGCTTTGATCTATCTCATGCTCAACGCGCCCGCCGAAAAAAAACAGGTAAAGCTCCCCGCCGACAACAGGGTAAACAGATGCGACAATCCCAACTGCATAACTAACAGAGAGTCTTATCTTCCCCGTGCTTTTAAAAACTCCGGCGATATGCTCACCTGTATGTACTGCGACAACAGAATGCTTATATAAATCTTCTGCGCGTATGCTCATTTTATATTTATTATAACGCAAACACAGCTTTCCGCACTGCTTTGACGGCAGTATGGAAAGCTGATTTTTTTACTCTCTGTGTTACTTTTGGAGATATTTTTTATCGCTTTTATTTTATCACAATACCAGTTCTCCGCTTTCAAGCATTGACTGCGCGGCGAGCATAACGCCCGTCTTTCCTGCGGGAAAGTTTATTCCCCCCTGCATCCAGCAGGCAAACGGCTCGCGAAGCGGCGCGTCGGCGGAAAGCTCGATAGACGAGCCGAGCGTGAAAGCTCCCGCCGCCATTATGACCTTGCAGTTATATCCGGGCATATCCCACGCCTCCGGCGTTACGAACGAATCAACCGGCGCCGCCTTCTGTATGCCTCGGCAGAACGCCTCGAGCGCCGCCGCATTTTTCAGCTTTATAACCTGAATTATATCTCCCCTGCGCTCGTTATATCTCGGAGACACCTCAAATCCGAGAATTTCAAAAAGCGCCGCCGCGAACACCGCCGTTTTCAGCGCCTCGCAGCTCACCATTGGGGCGTTAAACGCGCCCATAAACAACTCTCTGTTGTGGCCGAGGGTCGCGCCGACCTCCTTGCCCGTCGCCGGAGTTGTCAGTCTGCACGCGCAAAGCTCTACAAGCTCGCGCTTTCCTGCAATATATCCGCCGGTGGGCGCTATTCCGCCGCCAGGATTTTTTATCAGGGAGCCGCCCATTAAATCTACGCCGTGAGATAGCGGCTGTTCCTTTTCTATAAACTCGCCGTAGCAGTTGTCAAGCATAACGACGGCGTTCGGCGCGTTCCTTTTTGCTATTTCTGCGATTTTTGATATTTCCTCACATGTCAGCGATGGCCTTAGACTGTACCCGCGCGAGCGCTGTATGTAGACCATTTTTATCGACGGATTGACGGATTTCTCGATCTCCTCATAATCCGGCGTGCCGTCGCTCCTCAGGGCGACCTCGCTGTACTCTATTCCGAAGTCCTTTAAATTCCCCTTGCCGTTTCCCTCTCCGTCGATTCCTATTACCGGTCTTATGGTATCATAAGGCGTTCCCGTGACCGACAGCATTTTGTCGCCCGGTCTAAGTATCCCGAACAGCGCGGTTTCGAGCGTGTGCGTGCCGCTGACAAAGTTATGCCTGACGAGAGCGTCCTCCGCGTCAAAGGCGGCGGCGTATATCTCGTCGAGCACCTCCCTGCCGCGGTCGCCGTAGCCGTAGCCGGTGGAGGCGAGGAGATGGCTCTCGCTCACCTGCGCCTTTTGAAAGGCGTAAAGCATCTTGTTTTGATTGTAATCCTGAATTTCGTCGATTTTTTCAAGCTCGCTTTTGCATAGCTCGAGCGCCTTTTGGGACGCGTCTAAAATTCTTTTATCGAAACTAAAGAAGTTATTTTCCATTTTTACCTCGCTAAAAATAAATTTCCTGCCATTTTCCCCATTTGTAAAATCCGAGCGGTTCATAAAATTTAAGCAGCTCGTCATCTTCTATATTGATAAATATCTCGCCGATATTTTGCGCGTTCAGACTTTTTATCAGCTCCGCGACGGCAAGACTGCCAAGCCCCATGCCCCTGAAGGCTTTTTCGGTACACACCGAGGATATTGCCGCTCCGTCGTTATATGTAAACGCCGCCAAGGCGCAGGAGCAGGGTGCGCCGCCGATTTTCAATATACAGCTTTGCGCGCAGCCGTGTCTTATTCTGTGCGACATATCGACATAAAAATCCTCAAACACGAGCTTTGACCTGTCGTTAAACATATTTCTCCGCAATAGCCCGTATATCTCGCGCAGTCCGCTGTTAAATTCAATATTAACCGCGCTTAAATGAGTTCGGTGATTTATCATTTCTCCCAGCTTTAAAACCGTGCCGCAGGCTTTGTTAAAACAGCCGCATTGAAAATCGCCGTCGCACAGCAGGCTTTTTACGCCGACGGCGCGGCAAAACGCGCCGAGCTCCTCAAAATCAGACAGGACTTGTCCGCCGTAAATAAGGGCGTTTCCGTATTTTGCCATAACCGCGCCCGTTTTATCGTCGCGGTAAAAAGAGCAAACGCCGGTTCCGGCATATGCGCGTGCGAGGGCGTTTATTCTGAGGGAATAAGGGTTTATCGGCTCCGACGTCTGCACTCCGTCAAGACCTTCTGCGAGCTTTATCATCACATTACCGCGAGCTTCATCGCTGTCTCAAGCACGATGTTATAGGCGTTTTCAATATCCGACTTTGATACAAGCCCCGTCTGCGAATGTATATACCTGCAAGGCAGTGAAACAGCCAGTGTTCTTACGCCGCCGCGCGACGAGTGTATGGCTCCCGCGTCGTTGCCGCCTGCCACCGCTCTTTTGAGCT
>CANPZK010000127.1 GCA_947588875.1 uncultured Clostridia bacterium | reverse complement strand
GTTTACAACCACGTTTACAACGCGGCTGAAAGCTGCTTTGACAAGACGGTTCCCGGATATTACTTCCGGCACGATATAGACGGCAATCTCTCAAACGGCTCCGGCTGCGGAAACGACACGGCATCTGAGCGCGCCATGTACAGGAAATATATGGTCGATTCGGTGAAATATTGGGCGGAGGAATATCACCTTGACGGCTTCCGATTCGATTTGATGGGCTTGCACGACGTGGACACGATGAACGAGATAAGAAAAACCCTCGATACGCTTGAAAACGGCGAGAAGATAATAATGTACGGCGAGGCGTGGGATATGCCGACAGCCTCGGACGCAAAGCTTGCGAACCAGAATAATATGTTTTCGCTGAGCACGCGGATAGGAGCCTTTAACGACGGGATAAGGGACGCGGTAAAGGGCAACAACTTCAACGCGACCGAGGGAGGCTTCGTTCAGGGAGCAGCGTCAAGGGCAAAGGTGGAGAGCGGCACTCTCGCCGCGACAAGGTATTGGTCGCAGCAGCCGAGCCAGACGGTAAGCTACACCTCCTGCCACGACAACCTCACGCTTTACGATAAGCTCGTAGCCTCGGTAAAGGGCGTAGACGCGGATTACAGGGCGCGGTACGACGAGCTTGTCGATATGAACAAGATGGCGGCGGCGACGGTGTTCACGGCTCAGGGAATCAGCTTTATGCTCGCGGGCGAGGAGATGGCTCGCTCCAAGGACGGCGACCATAACTCGTATAAATCGAGCGTCGAGGAGAACCAAATCGACTGGAACAATCTTACAAAATACAGCGACCTTGTAAAGTATTACAAGGGCTTGATAGATATAAGAAAGGCTTACACGCCGTTTATGTGCGAGGACAACGCGGCAATCGACAACATCACGGTGTTTGAGCAGACGAGCGGAGCGGTGTACGGCTTTATGTATGAAAATCCGAAAGCGGAGGACGGCTGGGATAAGCTCGTGTGCATAATGAACAGCGACAAGGAGAGCGCCGAGGTCAAGTTAGAGGGCGAAAGCCTGCCGAGCGACTGGGTGGTGATTCTCAACCGCGAAAAGGCGGGAGTCGAAAAGCTCTCGGAGCTGCGCGGCGACACGGTCACAGTCGGCGCGGGCGAAACGATGATACTCGTCGATAAGGCGAGCTTTGAGCGCGCGGCGATTAAATCAGCCGACACAAGCATAGACGATTTGCCGGACCCCGCGGCGGAGTCAAAGCCCGCAGAGCAGATGACCGAGGAGCTTGAGTCAGACGATTTTGGCGCGCCGGAAGGCTCCGGAGCGCTGCCGTATATTCTCGGCGGCATAGGCGCGGCGATAGTCGGATTGGGAATAGCTTACCTCATCGGCAGATGGCGCAAAAACAGGGGCGAACAAAAATAAAGGCGAAAGAGCTTGAATTTATTAACACAAATTTATTAACCAAGGTAATTGCTTCGCGTTTATATAAATGCGAAAAATTATAAATATTATTTTATATAATATAAAAGGAGGATTTTTATGAAGTTTAAGAAAACGATCGCGGTTGTACTGTCAGCCATGATGATGACTACGGCTGCCGCGATCCCGACAAGTGTTTCGGCTGAGGGAGATGCTCAGACTGTTGTAAACAGGTACTACGATCAGGCCGTGGAGCTTGATAAGCTCGCTTACAACGGCAACGATCTCGGTGCGAATTACACGCCGGAATCAACGACCTTCAAGGTTTGGTCGCCGACAGCGACGAGGGTCACTCTCGTAAGATACAGCTACGGATCTGCGGAGGAGTCCGAGGCGGCGGGCGTTGAGGACGTTATCAGCGAAACATCAATGACAAAGGACGCGTCGGGCGTATGGTCTGCAACCGTAGACGGCGACATAAAGAATACCTATTACACCTATAAGGTATTTTGCCCCGGCTCGCGCGCTGAAACGGGCGACGTATATGCGAAGGCCGCCGGCGTAAACGGCGACAGAAGCATGGTAGTCGACCTCAGCGAAACAAACCCGGACGGCTGGAGCGAGGACGAGCACGTGCTCGTGCCGAACCAGACGGACGCAAATATATGGGAGGTTCACGTTAAGGACTTCTCATATGACGCAAGCTCGGGCGTTACACCGGAGCACAGAGGAAAGTATCTTGCATTTACCGAAACGGGCACAACGCTCAACGGCGAAGAGGGCAACGTTTCAACGTGCGTAGATTACCTCAAGGAGATGGGAATAAAGTACGTTCACATCAACCCGTTCTATGATTACGCCTCGGTTGACGAGACCGGCGACGACACCCAGTTTAACTGGGGATATGACCCGAAGAACTACAACGTTCCCGAAGGCTCGTATTCAACCAACCCCTACGACGGCAACGTGAGAATCAACGAGGTTAAGCAGATGGTTATGGCTCTGCATAAGGCGGGCATCGGCATAATCATGGACGTTGTTTACAACCACACCTTTGACGCGGAAACGTCGTTCTTTAACCGCACGGTTCCCAACTATTATTACAGAGTTCACGACGACGGAACATGGGCGAGTCAGTCCGGCTGCGGCAACGACACCGCCTCGGAGAGAGCCATGTACAGAAAGTACATGATAGATTCCGTTAAGTACTGGACTGAGGAATATCACATCGACGGCTTCCGTTTTGACCTCATGGGACTCCACGACGTTGAAACGATGAACCAGATCCGCTCCACTCTTGATGAAATCAACCCCGACCTCATCATGTACGGCGAGGGCTGGGAGATGACAAGCGGCGACGCGGCGTTTTATCCGTATCCGGCGATGGCTAATCAGGGAAGCTCCAAAATTCTCAGCTCGAGAATTTCCTACTTCAACGACCAGGTTAGAGATTCCATAAAGGGCAGCGTTTTCGACGCGACAGGCAAGGGCTATTTGCAGGAGCCGTCTATAAACAATATGACGGGCGTGCTCACCGGCGCTCTGGCTAACGCGGCAACCGCGCTTGCCGGCAACTGGACGGCTCAGACTCCGGAGCAGACCGTTACATACGACGCCTGCCACGACAACGCGACGCTTTACGACAGACTTGTCGCTTCGACCTACGGCGAGGACGAGAAGCTCTACGCCACAAGATATGAGGACCTCATAGCCGAAAACAAGATAGCGGCCGCTATCGTTTACACCTCGCAGGGCGTTCCGTTTATACTCGCGGGCGAGGAGTTCGCAAGAACAAAGTACGGCGACCACAACTCATACAAATCAAGCCCCGAAATCAATAAGCTCGACTGGAACCGCACCCTTGACTACGCCGACCTCGTTTCCTACTACAAGGGAATGATTCAGCTCAGAGAGGCGTACGCTCCGTTCAGAGACGCTACCGGCGAAATCGCGAATAAGGCTTCATATGCCGCTCCGAGAAAGCTCCCGACCGGCTGCGTAGCCTACACTATCACCGACGAGGAAGCCGTATGGAAGAATGTTGCGGTTATCTTCAACACATCGACAGCAGAGCAGACCCTTACGCTCACAGGCACTGACCTCCCGCAGGATTGGGTTATCCTTGTAAACGGCGAGCAGGCTGGCGTAAACAGCCTTGGCGAGATAAACACAGGCGCGACGATTACAATTCCCGCAAGGACAGCCTACGTTCTTGCCGACAAGGCGAGCTATGAGGCTTCGGGAATAAAGAGAGATACGGGAAAGATAGTTGTAACCCATAAGAACGCCTACACGGGCGAGATTATCAAGAATATGGTCGTAACAGGCGACATAGGCGATAAATACGCCACCGCTCCGGATTCGACCCTCGCTATCGACTACGACCTCGCTCAGGTGCCCGATAACGCTATCGGCACATACAGCGACGAAACTCAGTATATCGAATACGATTATATACCCTACAACCTCAAGGCTTACAGCCTGAGCGGCGACGGCACACCGGCAAATCTCGGCGACGCTATCCTTATCCAGAAGTATTCCGATAAGATGATAGGGCTTACCGATGAGCAGATTGCCATTGCCGACGTAGACTTTGACGGCGAGACCGGCTTCAAGGACGCTATTCTCGTTCAGAAGATAGCTCTCGGAGTTCCGTTCAACGCCATAGGAACGCTCACCATTAAGTACGTTGACGAGGAGACCGGCAAGGAAATAGCTTCTCAGGTAACGACAAGAGGCCGCGCCGGCAGCGAGTACAACACCAACGCCAACGCCACTATCGGACTTTATGTTCTCGACACCGAGAAGATGCCCGAGAATGCAAACGGCATATACACAACGGGCGCTACCGTTGTAACCTATCAGTATATCCTCAACGCCGTACCGAGATATGTACACGTTAAGCTCATGGACGGTCAGACTTGGACTCCGAACCTCTACACCTGGGGCTCCGGCGATTTTACAGGCGCATGGCCCGGCACAGCCATGGTTGACGAGGACGGCGACGGCTGGTATGACATCACCGTCAACACCGCCGACGGAACATACAACTGGATAATCAACGACGGCAGCAACCAGACAGGCGACATGACCGGTTACTCCACCGACATTTGGGTAGTAATGAAGACTCCTACCCCGACAAGAGACGCTGCTGACCTTGATATCTATCTCAACGACAAGCCGGAGCTTTGATATATAGCTTGATATAGCTCATATAGCTTAGCTTAGGTTATAGCTTAATAATCTTGGTATTGCTTCATATCGCTTGATATGATTCAATATAGAATTGTTTAATGCCAGGGAGGCTCATTGCGAAAGCAGTGAGCCTCCTACTTATTTTGGCCTTGCGCCCTAATACCGCTCCCGCCGACCGCAGCTTTACCGACTTGCGCCGGTAAAGCTGCTACTTAGAAA
>CANPZK010000126.1 GCA_947588875.1 uncultured Clostridia bacterium | reverse complement strand
CGGTGATGGACTCAATCGAGATGTTCCCGTATTCGTACTTGTCGGGAGCCTTGATCTCCTGATGACTTTCGTCCTGATTAACCGAAACCTCTGTCGAGCAGGAGCAGAAAAGCACAAGGGAAAGAGCGGTGAGAAAGCAGGCAATTATTTTTTTAAACCTTGAAATTTTTTTCATTTCAAGCCTCCTTCCTGTGACCTTGTTTGCATTGTAGCATAAACAGATTAAAAAATCAAGCGTTTTTTGAATTTTTTAGTCAAGATTGATAATTTTTTAATTTTTCGTACATAAGCTCGTCGACTTGCGCCTCAATCTCAAGCCCATTTTCGGTATAACGCTCCGATAAAACAGAGCCGCCGCGCCGTATTTCGGCGGCGAGTCCCGCCTTGTCGAACGGCAAAAGCCATCTGCCGCTTTTTATTCTTATTGGAAGATTGTCCTCTATCGCCTTGAGCAGCTCGTCTATACCGGCTCCGTTTTTGGCGCTTATGCGCACGCCCCTGCCGATAAGGGGAATATCGTCTATCCCCGTGACGAGGTCGCACTTGTTAAGCACAGGAATTATCGGCGAGCCGGAACAGCCGAGAGATTCGAGCAAATCGCGGGTGATCTCGAGGTGCATTGAGGCTTCGCTCGACGATACGTCGCATACATTTAATATAATATCAGCCTGAGCCGCCTCCTCGAGAGTCGATTTAAACGCCTCTACAAGATGATGCGGCAGTCTGCGCACAAGTCCTACCGTGTCGATAAGCATAACGGATACGCCGCTCGGCAGTCTGAGCGCCCTTGAGGTCGGGTCGAGAGTGGCGAAGAGCTTGTCCTGAGCGAGAACGCCCGCGTCCGTGAGATAATTCATAAGTGTGGATTTCCCCACGTTCGTGTAGCCCACTATCGCGACGGTTATCACCCCGTCCTTCCGGCGGCGCTTTTTCAGCTGTTCGCGGTGGTTTTCCGTTTCCTTCAGACGCTCCTTTATCTTCTCCATCTTTGCGCGTATGTGCCGCTTGTCGGTCTCCAGCTTCGTTTCGCCGGGTCCTCTTGTGCCTATGCCGCCGCCGAGCCTTGACATAGCCGTGCCCTTGCCCGTGAGCCTTGGCAGCATATATTTTAACTGCGCAAGCTCCACCTGGAGCTTGCCCTCCTTGCTTTTTGCCCTCTGTGCGAAAATGTCGAGTATTAGCATCGTCCTGTCTATAACTCTGACGTCGGTTTTGTCCTCTATGTTCCTTATCTGTATGGGCGTTAGCTCGCGGTCGAATATGAGCAGGTCTATTTCGTTGCTGCGGCAGTATTGCTCTATCTCGTCAAGACAGCCGCTGCCGACGCAGGTCGAAACCTTTACGGCGTCGCGCTTCTGTATGACGTGCGATAGAACCTCGGCTCCGGCTGTTTCGGCAAGCTCGTAAAGCTCCGCCATGGACGCTTCCGCGTCGTATTCTCCGGTATCGACCGCAACAAGCAGGGCGCGCTGGCTTATTTTTTCGTTGTCGTGTATTTCCATTTATATCTCCTTTCGATGTGCAGTCGGTTATATTTCCGCTTGGGCGCGGAAATTTAATATTGAGATTAGTATTCGATGAAATGAGTGTACCACAAGCTGCGATAATTGGCAAATGCACAGCTCCCTGTATGAGGGTGTTTTCCCGCAAGGAGTTTGACGGAGAGGGAGGACTTCGGGCGGCGACCGTTTCCCGCGCGCCCCGCGCGCGGGAAACGGTAACGCGGCGGCGCAGGGTATCGCCGCTTGCCCGCACGGAGCCGGAGCCGCGCCGCGTTACGGCGGGCTGCCGCAGGCAGCCCGGGTCGCCGCCCGAAGTCTCGCGCATAAATTTATCAAAATCATTGGTAAAATCGGGGTTTACAAAACGATTTCAATGTGTTATAATTCCAAAGTGAACGCCGCTGTTCGGATTTTGGCGTATGCCCTAAATTGGGAATCACCGCTGCCCTTACCTGAGCAGAGAGGCGAAATATTATAAAAAGGTGGAATAAAAATGCTTAAAGAAGAAAAGCAGGCTATCATGGAGGAGTATGCTACACACCCGGGAGACACAGGCTCGCCCGAGGTTCAGATAGCGCTTTTGACAAAGAGGATCAACGACCTGACAGAGCACCTCAAGGTGCACAAGAAGGATCATCACTCAAGGCGCGGACTTCTCAAAATGGTTGGACAGAGAAGAAGTCTTCTCAACTACCTGACAAAGGTTGACATTGAGAGATACCGCTCAATCATTTCAAGACTCGGCATCCGTAAATAATTGCCTTATTCAGGGCAGTCGGCTGTTGCCGTCTGCCCTGTTAGTCTTATTAAAAAATTATTACAGGGACAGCCCGTTAAACAATTTTGCTTGGCGGACGCACCCGGTTAGCAGTTAAACAGACCCTTATATTGCCGTAATTTGGGTGAGGAGCTGTTTTATTGCTAAGCGGTGCTCCCTGTAAGAAATATAAAAACAAATTACAGGAGGAATTTAAAATGTTTGAAAACTATAAGGTTTTTAAGACTGATTTTGCCGGTCGTCCGCTTGTTGTGGAAACCGGTAAGATCGCCCAGCTTGCAAACGGAAGCTGTCTTGTGCGCTACGGTGAAACGGTAGTGAACGTCGCCGTTACCGCGTCGGAAAAGCCGCGCGACGGCATCGACTTTTTCCCGCTCTCCGTAGACTTTGAGGAAAAGCTCTACTCCGTCGGAAAGATACCCGGCTCGTTTCTCAAGAGAGAGGGGCGTCCGTCCGAGAAGGCGATATTGGTGTCGCGCGTTATCGACCGTCCTATCCGCCCGCTTTTCCCGAAGGATATGAGGAACGACTGTTCGGTAGTTTGCACAGTTATGTCCGTTGACCCCGACTGCTCGCCGGAGATTGCGGCGATGGTGGGAACGTCTATTGCGCTGAGCATATCCGACATTCCGTGGAACGGCCCTATTTCCGGCGTAAGCGTGGGACTTGTTGACGGAGAATTTATAATAAACCCGACCGCCGAGCAGAAGGAAAAGTCGGAGATGGCGGTAACGGTCGCCTCGACCGACAGCCGCATAGCGATGATAGAAGCCGGCGCAAACGGAGTAAGCGACGAGGATATGTACGAGGGCATAATCGCCGGTCACGAGGCTAACCAGCACATAATAGAATTTATAAAGGGCATACAGGCTGAGATAGGCAAGGACAAGTTCACCTATCCGAGCAACGAGCCGGACCACGATATGTTCGAGGCGATAAAGGAGTTTGCGATAGAGGACATAAAGCTCGCTCTCGACACCGACGACAAAAAGGTTCGCGACGCAAGGCTTGTTCCGATATACGAGGCGGTACACGAAAAATTTGACGAGATATACCCTGACAGCGAGGCTAAGATAGACGAGTGCCTTTACAAGACGCAGAAATTTGTAGTTCGCCGCTGGCTGCTCGACGAGCAGAAGCGCGTTGACGGCAGAGGCATGAACGAGATTCGTCCGCTCGCCGCAGAGATTGCTCTTCTTCCGAGGACTCACGGCTCGGGACTTTTCACAAGAGGTCAGACTCAGGTTCTCTCGGTTGCAACTCTCGGACCGGTGAGCGACCAGCAGCTTCTTGACGGAATAGACGACGAGGAAACAAAGCGCTATATGCACCATTATAATTTCCCGTCATACTCGGTTGGCGAAACCCGCCCGAGCAGAGGCCCCGGCAGACGAGAGATAGGCCATGGAGCTCTTGCGGAAAGAGCGCTTTTGCCGGTTATCCCGTCGGTTGAGGAATTCCCTTATGCGATAAGGGTAGTTTCCGAGGTCGTTTCATCTAACGGTTCTACGTCCCAAGGCTCTATCTGCGGCTCAACTCTTGCTCTTATGGACGCAGGCGTACCCATAAAGGCTCCGGTAGCCGGTATATCCTGCGGACTTATAACCGAGGGCGAGCGCTGGATGACCATGGTAGACATTCAGGGGCTCGAGGACTTTTTCGGCGATATGGATTTCAAGGTTGCCGGAACTCACGAGGGCATAACCGCTATACAGATGGACCTCAAGATAGACGGACTCACTCCGGAGATGGTCAAGGAGGCTCTTGAAAAGACCCACAGGGCGAGGATATATATACTCGACGAGGTAATGCTCAAGACGATAGCCGAGCCGCGCGAGGAGCTTTCAAAATACGCTCCGAAGATGCTCACAACGCTTATTTCCGTTGACAAGATCAGCGAGGTTATCGGCAAGAGCGGCAAGGTAATAAAGGAGATACAAGCCGAGTGCGACGTTAAGGTTGACATTGAAGAGGACGGTCATGTATTCATCAGCGGTCTTGACCTTGAAAACTGTCAGCGCGCTCTTGACATTATAGAAACGATAGCAAAGGACCCCGAGCCGGGCGCGATATTCAAGGGCAGAGTGACAAGGCTTATGGACTTTGGCGCGTTTGTAGAGATAGCTCCGGGCAAGGAGGGTTTGTGCCACATTTCTCAGCTTGACGTAAAGAGAACCGAAAAGGTTACCGACGTTGTAAACGTAGGGGACGTTATTCTCGTCAAGGTTCTTGAGATAGACGACAAGGGCAGGCTCAACCTTTCCAGACGAGAGGCTCTTATTGAGGTTGAGGGTTTAACTCCCGAAAACGATGTTGCCCCCGGACGCGGCGGCGACAGACGCGGCGGCGGACATCGCGGCAAGAGAAACTAAGTTTATATTTTATTTTATTTTATATATTTCATATATTTTATATGTTTAATATGTTTGCGCAGAGGCGCCGCGAAAGCGGCGCCTTTTTGTATGCGGGCGGCGGGCGGCGGCGGGTGCGGCTCCGCCGCACCCCAAAAAACGCGGCCCGGCACATTCCTCGCATTATCGCCATCTTCCCGCCGCGTTTTTTGCGTTATTCCGCCTCTCGGCGGAATAACGCCGCCGCCCGCACTTGGCGCTCCCGCGCCCTCCCGGCGCTCCCGCGCCCTCCCGGCGCTCCCGCGCCCTC
>CANPZK010000125.1 GCA_947588875.1 uncultured Clostridia bacterium | reverse complement strand
GATATAATTAAAAATAAATCGGTGTAATTCGGAGTGTTAAATATGCTTTTAAAACTTATGATAACGGCTCTGCTTAATGCCGCGCTCGCGGTCGTTTTGTATGCGGCTGAAAAGCGCGGGTTGTTCGGCGGACTCGGCAGAGGAAAAAAACAAATAATAATAGGCGTTATCTTCGGCGCGATGGCTGTATTCGCGAGCACGAATATCGCGGGAGTCGATATTGGCGACGGCGTAATTACAAACGTGCGCGACGCAGCCCCCATCTGCGCGGGGCTGATTTTCGGTGCGCCCGCCGGAATAATCGCCGGACTCATCGGCGGCGTTTACCGATATTTTGCCGTGTTCTTGGGGCTTGCGGGCAGTTATACTCAAATCGCCTGCGCGGTGTCCACGGTGCTCGCGGGATTCATCGCGGCGGCGCTGCGTAAGTTTATGTTTGACGACAAAAAGCCGTCGTGGGTATACGGTATCGGAACGGGAGTCATATGCGAGGTCATTCATATGCTTATGATTTTCTTCACGAATATGAACGACACGGTAAAGGCGTTTTCATTTGTGAGGGACGCGTCGGTTCCAATGATAGTATGCAACGCCTTCTCGGCGGGAGCGGCAATGCTCGCCATATCGCTTATGAGCCGCGAAAAGCGCGGCAGGGGGCGCGAAAAAAAGCAAATCTCAACAACATTTCAGGTAAGACTGTTCGTATGTATACTCGTCGCGTATTTTCTCACAAGCGCGTTTACCTATGTGCTGCAAAGCCGTATGTCCGACACGGAGACCGCTTCGGTCATACAGAGGAACATAACCGACGTCCACAAGGACATAACGGACGCGTCCGACGAAAATCTGCTTGGAAAGGCGGAGAGCATAAGAGAGGAATATTTGTCGGCAGGCGACAAAGGCGCGGAGCTTTTGCAGCGGCTTTCAGACAAATACGGCGTGGCGGAGATAAATATAGTCGGCGGCGACGGCGTAATATCCGACTCAAACAAAGAGGAATATGTCGGCTTCGATATGAACAGCGGAGAGCAGTCGAGGGAATTTCTCAACAATATGTCGGACGGAAAAGAGGAGTACGTCCAGCCGTATCAGCCGCAATCGTTTGACAGCGTAGTTCTGAGAAAGTACGGGGCTGTTTCTCTCGGCGGAGGCAGGTTTTTGCAGGTCGGCTACAACTCGACCGAATTCAGCGAGGACATAGGCACCTATGTTGAGAAAATAGCCAATAACCGCCACATCGGTCAAAACGGCTTTGTCGTGATTTTTGACGAGCATATGAATATAGTCAGCGACAGCTTTGAGGAGTCGGCGGATATACTCAGCAATATGGGCTTGTGGCTCGACGCGCCAAGCACTCCGCAGAATGAAATATTTGACATGAATATAGGCGGAAGGGACTATGTAGCGGCGTACTCGTTCGCCGAGGGGTATTATATTCTCGGGGCAATACCGAGGGAGGAAGCGCTGTTTATGCGCGACGTGACCGTATACCTAAGCATCTTCACGGAGGTCATAATATTCGCGGCTCTCTTCGTTTTGGTTTATTTCCTGATAAAGCTCATAATAATAGACAATCTGCGCAGGGTAAACGGCACGCTGTCGAGAATAACCGACGGCGACCTCAACGTCACCGTCAACGTCAGGGCGAACGAGGAATTCGCATCTCTGTCCGACGATATAAACTCGACGGTAGACACGCTGAAAAGATATATAAGCGAGGCGGAGGCGCGGATAGACGCGGAGCTTGAATTTGCAAAGCAGATACAGCATTCCGCCCTGCCGTCGGTTTTCCCTCCGTACCCCAACAGAGAATTTGATATATTCGCGCAGATGTTCACCGCAAAGGAGGTCGGCGGCGATTTCTATGATTTCTATATGATAGGCGGAAAAAAGATAGCGTTTCTCATAGCGGACGTTTCCGGCAAGGGAATAGGAGCGGCTATGTTTATGATGAGGGCAAAAACGACAATCAAGGATCTCGCCGAAAGCGGCATGGAGGTAAACGATATATTGACCGAGGCGAACAACAGGCTTTGCGAAAACAACGAGGCGGGTATGTTCGTCACGGCGTGGATGGCGATGCTCGATTTAAGGACGGGCGTCATGAGCTTTGCGAATGCCGGTCATAATCCCCCGCTTCTGCGCCGCGCGGACGGAAAGTTTGAATATCTCAAATCGCGGCCGGGGTTTGTGCTTGCCGGAATGGAAGGGATCAAATACCGCAAAAACGAGCTTGCGCTTATGCCGGGTGATACTATATATCTCTATACGGACGGAGTTACGGAGGCGACGAACGCGGCGGAGGAGCTGTACGGCGAGGACAGACTCATATCGTTGCTGAACTCGCGTTCGGACAGGGGAGTAAGGGAGCTCTGCGAGCTTGTAAAGGCGGACGTAGACGCGTTTGCGGCGGGTGCGCCGCAGTTTGACGATATAACTATGTTAGCGTTCGCGCTGAATTTTATAAAGGGCGAGGAAAAACTGCTGTTCCGTCCGCAAAAGGAGGCGGCGGAGGCGGTATCGGAGTTTGCCGCCCAGCTTACAGAAAGGCTCAATGTTCTGCCGAAAATATCCGGCAAGGTAAATATAGCGATAGACGAGATATATTCAAACATAGTTAATTACAGCGGAGCGAAAAACGCCGCCATCTCATACCGCGTAAGCGGCTCGGAGCTGTTTCTTGTTTTTGAGGACGACGGCGAAGAGTATGACCCGCTGAAGCAAGCGCCGTCGCCGGACGTTACTCTGTCCGCGGAGGAGAGGGAGATAGGCGGCTTGGGAATCTTCATTGTTAAGAAAATGTCGAAAAATATGGAATATGTCCGTGAGAACGGCAGAAATATACTCAGGCTGACGCTTGAGCTGAGTTAGGCTTCTTGATTATATAAGCAGAGGTTGTTTGAATATGGCAGATAAAAAAAGAAAGTCGATTTATATTGTCGGGGCGGCAATAATCGCCGTGCTGACCGTGTTTATCCTAATAATCTTTTCGCTGCTTTGCGAGCCGCGATACGGCGTAAAAATGCTTATTGATAATTCGCCTAACGGTATGGAGTGGAGCTGTGAAAGGCTCGTTGACGGCAAAACGGAGAGCGCGCGGCTGGAGCCTGTCGATGATTACGGCAGCGTTATATCCGGCGGTCACGCCGACGCGGTCAAGCTAAGCGCGAAAATTAAGGAATCGGATATATACTCTCCTGATATTCAGATGTTTTTGATGAATCAGGAGGAGCTGGGCACCGAGGTGTTCATTGACGGCGAGCTTTTATTTTCAAATTTGAGCGCCGGAGAAAGAGATTCCAACGGGTACCTTATACTCACGGGCGACGAAAAGCCTAAGGATCCGGAGGAGGAAAAAGGCGGGTATATGGTGCGCGTTTCGCTTCCGTCTGATTATGTCGGGAGAACGCTGTCGATAATTACATATTATACCGAGGATTCGACGGCGGCTTATCCGCCGACCATGTTACTCAGAGGCGAGGAATCCGACAATGCGGTTGCGACCGTGAATACCGTGGAGCCGGTGGCTGTAATGACGCTGTGCGCGATTTTTACAATCGTTATTGCCGCGATCTTTTTATTCGATATTTCAAACGGCAAGGTGAACCTGAGAATACTGCTTCTCTGTCTTTTCTTCCTGCTCCTGTTTATAGACAAGGTCTATAATTCGTATCCCGGAACATACAGTATCCTCACAAAATACATCAATCTGTCATTCCTGTCGTATGTCTACACAGCGCCGCTGCTTTGGTATATATCGCTCGGCTTGACAAGCTGGAGAAAGTATTTGCTCGCCGGATTGACTGCGGTATGGTTTTTATATGAAACGATTCAGATGTTAATAGCGCAGAGCACCGGAGGGGTGGCGGTTCCCGCTGCTTTCGGACTGTTCCAGCTTTTGATGTTTGTCGCCGCCCTTGTTCTTACGGCAGCCGAGTTTTTTATGCGGAAGGAAAACAAAATCAAAATAAACAAGTTCTACATCGCGATAGCCGTCATTTTAACGGTGGGAAAAACCTTGCTTGATATGAAGACGTTTAACGAGGATATGGGGACAATGCTCAGCTCCTTTTTCACTGCCATCAGCTCCGGCTTCTATATCAATTTGACATTTTTCGTTTCAGATATTTGCGCCACTATGGCTGTTATAATGCTTATAGCCGAGTTTGTAAAGCGTACCCTGAAAACGCGCGAGCGCGTGACGGCGCTTGAGGAGCGCGGAAGGCTTACCATGGAGGGCTATCAGCGTATGGTCAAGGCGGAAAAGACCACAGAGGCGGCTCGGCACGATATGAGGCACCATATTCTCGCTCTTATAGGTATGCTCAACGATAACGAAATACAGAGGGCGCAGGATTATCTTAAATCGCTCGAAAATCAGATAAACGAGCTGCCCACCGGACGATACAGCCGCAATATGATAATAAACGTGTTCGTGGGAGCATATTTGGAGCGTGCAAAGGCGGCGGGCGCGGAGGTCAGGTGTGAATTTTCAGTCCCCGAAAAAATTCCCATTCCCGACAAGGACCTCTGCGTATTTCTGTCGAATATGCTTGAAAACGCCGTTAAGGCTTGTGAAAAGACTCGGGACAAGGATAAGAGGCACATAAGCATAAACATAAGCCTTAATAATCGTTTTCTCTTTATCGGCTGTGAAAACAGCTGTCCGCCGGAAAAGGAGAAAAAGAACGACGGCCGCCGTCATTACGGGCTTGAAAATATGGAGAGCATAGCCGAAAAGTATAACAGCTTTCTAATGATAGATAAAAAGGAAACCACCTTCTCCGTTATGACAAATCTCTGCCTCCCGGAGGACGACAAAGACAAGAAGCAATAAAAGCAATAAAAAGAGCGCCGCCTCGCTTGAGGCGGCGTTTCAGTTGTGTGCTCGGCACGCATTATTACTTGGTGGTGAAAGTCCACTACAGACTTGGCAGTAGGAACTGTTAGCCGAAG
>CANPZK010000124.1 GCA_947588875.1 uncultured Clostridia bacterium | reverse complement strand
GCAGCCGCGCGGAAAACGCGGCGGGGCAGGGTTTCATCTTCGGGTGGGAGTCTGTGCCCGCCGCGTTTTCGGCTCCCGCGCCCGCGGAGGCGGGCGCGGGAGCGGGCGCCGCCCCGAACCTGCCCCGATACAAGCGCAAAGTCAAAACGCGAGAAGCGACAGCCTGCCCGCAAACCCGACTCTCAATATATTTACAGGCGCAAAAAGGGGCTCCCAAACGGGAACCCCTCGATTTTTAATTAAATTTCAAAGCGGAAATTAATCCTTTATTCTCTTGCGTGCAAGAACTACTACGCCGGCGGCAGCCATGAGAACTACCATAAGAGCCGCAACCGATGTTGAGTCGCCTGTCGCAACCTTTCCTGTCGATGAAGGAGGATTGGTTGTTGTCGGAGTTGTTGCTGACGGAGCGGTCGGCTTTGTGCCGGTCGGGTTTGTTGTTGCCGATGATGAACCGTCTGTCGGAGCCTCGGAAGCGTCTGTTGACGGCTCGGAAGCGTCTGTCGCAGGCTCGGAAGCATCTGTCGCAGGCTCGGAAGCGTCTGTTGCAGGCTCGGAAGCATCTGTTGTCGGCTCTGAAACGTCTGTCGCAGGCTCTGAAGCGTCTGTCGCAGGCTCAGAAGCGTCTGTTGCAGGCTCGGTCTGAGGATCTGTCTTAGGCTCGGTCTGCGGCTCTGTATCCGGCTCTGTGATAACCTCGGTAGGCTTGAGCTCGCTATTAATGTATGTGTCTAAATGACCTTCAACCGCGCTCAAATCGCTGTCTGCATCGTCCATGTCATACATCTCTGTGATTGCCATATCAAAGCTCGCCTCGCCGTCAGCCGTTACGTCAAACGTGCAGTCGAACAGGAGAGTTTCTTTGTCAAAGAGATTGCCCGCCTGAACATTCATATTGCTCGCCTTGATCGTATTTTTTTCGCCGATAGGCTTGAGGTTTACGAGGGTGCTGCCTGTTGTTAAGTTCGGCATCATTTTTTTGGCGTCGCCGTACTGGCTGTCATCCGCGTCGACAAGCTCGTCGGCTAACTTCATATTATCGCTGTAAGTACACTTGATTTGGATACCCTCAAATTTGTCCGGGTATGAAAGGTATATCTTGTATGATACCTTATCGCCCGCGTGGAGCGTTGAGGTATCTTTGGCAAAGCTGTCGCCAAGGCTCACTGCCGCCGCTGACATACAGCACATTGAAAATACAAGAGCAAGTGTGAGTATTACCGCAAGGGCTTTACTGTGTTTTTTGAACATCGTTAAATATCCTCCTCTAATTTATGACTATTTCAGCAAATTGCTTTGCTTATATTATACAACGTCGTTACTTTTTCTTCAATAGATTTTATATTAATTGTGAAAATTTGTCGGAATTGAATAAATATAGTGGAGTAAAAATGTCTGTTTTATACATAAGATTATTAAAAAATAGTAATTTTTGAATTTTTTAAAAATCGTTTTTGTAATTCTTTCGCTTATTCTCGGTTTCTTTTTTTGACAATGATAATAATCACCGCGCCTGCCGCCGCTATCAGCGCCGATATTCCCACTATTATCCAGAATTGTAATTTTATGCCGCTCTCCCCGTCGTCATACTGCGACAGTATATCCTTTTCAGCCTCGTCCATATCCTTTGGCGGCGCTATCTCCTCTCCGGCGGAGTCGCCTCGGCTTATCGACACGTCTGTTTTGTAATCCGTCAGGCTGCCCGACTCCTCAAGCTCCATTCCGTACACCTCGCGAATGGAAAAGGTTATGTCCGTGCTGTCCTTTGCGCCCTCCTTTACCTTAAACGGCGCGGATATTACCGTTCCTCCCTTTGTGAGGTCAAAGCCCGCGCTTACATCTATCGCGTTAAAGCGTATTTCGCCGTTCAGCTCCGAGTTGAAAATCGCGTTTTTAAAAACCGGAACGCTTATCTTTTCCCTGTCCGGCTCAAGACATTCGGGGTCATAATAAACGGATACGTCTATTCCCGAAAATTTCTCGCCCGCTTCGGTTATCTTCAGCGTGTATGTAAGCGTATCCCCCACCTTGAACTGCGCGTCGTTTACGATGCAGGCGTTTTCCTCCGCATTCGCGGAAATTGCGAGCGTACAGCCGAAAGCGACCGTCGTTAAGGCGAGTAGCAACGAAAAAAATCCCTTAGAAGAAGCAACAGATTTCAAAATCATTTCCTCCATGATGCGGACATTTGGCGAAACATAATTATTTTACCTTGTCCATTGATTTTAACATTACAATTATAGACTTATGTTATCCGAATATCAATTAAAAAATTGTGAATTATGCACCGAGACGCTTGAAAGGGGCTGTCGCGCGGGTTTTGCCCCGCTTTATCTATGTGCGAGGTAACGCGTTCGGGCGGCGGCCCGGCGCGGCCGCAGGCCGCGCGGAAAACGCGGCGGGGGCGCAGGCTCTGCTCGCTTTCACAAACACCCTGCCCGCCGCGTTTTCGCAAATTCCCGCCTCCGGCGGGAATTTGCGGGCCGCCGCCCGAACGCGAATCCGTCGCCCGCTCAAGCTTAAAACGAGCCGCCGCGACAGCCGCCCCCCCCCAATCAGCACACAACAGCCCCAATAAGCTTCCCCCCGCAGTCATCGACATAATCAGCCGCCCTCCGACAAAAATCCGTCCTCGACCTCCCGTCCGCAAGGAACAGCACCACGCCGCCGCATATGCCTATGAGCGAAAGAGCGTCCGAATTGTGGTCGAGCGGAGCGCCAAAGCATATGACGTGCTCGTATTCCGAGCGGAGACTCTCGATAAGCTCCCCCATTTTTCTCTCGGCTATCAGCTCCGCAGGATTGTCGGGCGGCGAGCCCGCAAAAATTATATCAAGTCCGTTTTCATCTCCGGAGCGGCTTATCACGTCGTCGGGCGAAAGCCCCCGCGATAAAAGCTCCGACAAGCCGGGGAAATCGCGGCGGCTGAAATATCCGTGCAGGGACGGCTCGCGCAAATCGCAGTCTACCAATACGGTTCTCTCGCCTATCCTTCTCGCAAAAGCCTTCGCCATTCTTATCACGCTCTCCGACACCTCCGGCGAACGGCAGTCCGACAAAAACAGCAGAGCCCCTCCCGACGGCGTATCGAGCGAGGTCAATATGTCCGTCCTGAGCATATTAAACTCCTCCTCGGTCGAGCTGTAAGCGCTGCCGCCGTCGGACAGCACGCCCCTTCTTCTCCCGAAAAAGCGGACGTATCTCTTCCCTCTCCCGCCTCCGGCGAGACTGCCGAGTATGGGCACGCCGGACTTTTCCGCGAGGTATTCGTCGCCCGCCCTGACCCTGCCGTCGAGCATGGCGACAAGGTAAAAAACGATGACGGCTCCGGCAAGACCGGCGGCAAGTCCGTAAAGGGAATACAGCCATACGTTGGGAAAGACGGGCTCGGTCGGGAATCTCGGCACGTCTGCCGCCATTAGTCGCGCGTCCCTTTCGTACCTGTTTATCGCCTTGGGCGCGGAGCCCATTATTGCCTTGGCAATATTATACGCCCCCGCCGCGTCGTCCGCGCGCACCTCAGCCCTGAACACCTCGGTATCTCCGCACTTGGAAAAGCTTACCATTTTTGACAGCTCCTCTGGGGTATAATCCCCCACCTGCGCCGAAAGCCCGTCATAGAAAATACCGCTGCTGAGCAGCTCGATATAGGTATCCGCCGCGCCGTCCGACTTTTCCGCGCTACGCTGTGCGCCCTCGCCGGAGGGATACAGCTTGACCTCTGCGCGGTAGATTTTCGGCAGAAAAAACTGCGCCGCGATAAATACGATCATGGCGCAGCCGATGCCCGACAGCGAGATAAATATTATATTGCTCTTTATTACATACCACAGTCTGCGAAACGAAAACTCCATTTTTGCCTCCCGTTTTATCCGCTCGGTATTCGGATATGTAAGGAGCCTCGTTTATTCAATCTATAATTCTCAGCCTATAATTCTAAACTTATCCTCCGCGACCGCTCCGTTTAATACTATGTCGCCCTCTATCCCCCGCGACGCGAGCAGCTCGCCGCCGCTTGTATAAAGTATTAGATTTATATCCTCGCGCTCCTCGAGTATTCTCTCGGCGAGCCTCTCACCGCCTATAAAAATCGCCGTTGAAAGCGCGTCCGCGACCGCTCCGTCCGCACAGATCACCGTTGCCGATTTCAGCCCGCCCTCGGCGGGAAACCCCGTTCGCGGGTCGAGTATGTGGTGGTATGTTTTCCCGCCGCTTTCAAAGCTGCGCTCATACCCTCCCGAGGTCACAACTGAGCATTCGCCGATTTTGATTTCGCAAAGATAGTCGCCGCCGTCGGGATTTTTCAGCGCGACAAGCCATTTTGAGCCGTCGGGCTTTAGTCCGACCGTGCAGACGTTCCCGCCGAGCGAGAGTATCGCCGAGGTTATCCCCTCGTTTTTCAGTGCGCTGCGGCAAACATCGCCGGCGTAGCCCTTTCCTATGCCGCCGAGGTCAAGCTCCATACCCTTTGGGGCGGTCGCCTTATTGCCGTCGAGCTTGAGCCTTGAAAAATCGACCTTGGTAAGCGCGCTCTCTATGTCGGCTTTTGACGGCACCGTATATTTCTCCGTCGTGAAGCCCCACAGCTTCAGCAGGGGGTATATGCTCGGGTCAAAAAGTTCGTCCGTTTCATCATATATCCGCTTAGCCGCAGAGAGTACCTTCGCCGTATCCTCGCTTATTGCCGTCGTTTTTCCGTTTGCGGAATTTATTTTCGATATGTCGCTGCCGCCGCGCGTGACCGAAAAAAGCGACTCGAGCCGATTAAGCTCCCTGCTCACCGTTTTTTGACCGTCGTCACCGTAAAAGCTCAAATCTATTACCGTATTCATAGCGTAAAGCTGAGATTTATACTCCGCCTCGCCGCAGCCGTAAAGCCCCGAATATAAAACCGCCGCCGAAAGGACTGCCGCCAGCGCGGAAATTAACGCTCTGATTTTATTTTTCATTTTTTTCTTCCCGATATTCATATATTTTATTTTCGCGTACTCTCGTATTCTCGTATTCTCGTATTATTATATTATCCTCATATATTATAATCGCGGCTCGCTCCGTTTGTCCACTCTAATTTGCCTTTTTAAGGGTAAGTTGTAAAATAAAATGGCCAAAAAAGATGACTCATAAAGCAGTCTCTGGTATCATGTTAAGTGACCAGTTC
>CANPZK010000123.1 GCA_947588875.1 uncultured Clostridia bacterium | reverse complement strand
GTGACGGGAGGGAGCCTCAATATGTATCTGCAAAAAGGGGAAAATATAAACGAGAGCCTGTCGAGAACTCCGTATTCACTTAAAAATTCAGCGAGAACCATAAACGGAAACAGCGACGGTATAAGAACCTGCCCGCAGTACAAAAGTCCGTTAAGAGCTTCCTCAGTCATAACGACCGCCTCCACGGCATATTTTTTTAACACGGCAGTTGATTATATGAGCTTTGCCGCAGTTTTTATGCAGGGTGTGAATTTATGGCTGAAAAACAGGAGGGCGGCTTTTTGCGAAACGGCCTTTTCTCAAGAATAGAGGAGCTGAAGCCGTCGTCGGTATTTCTTGAAATGAAGGGCAACACTGAGGTCACGATAGAGGGCTGCAAGGGAATACTTGAATACGACAGCCTGCTTATCAGGGTGAGCGTCGGCGGAGCGGCGATAACGGTAAACGGCAGAGGGCTTTGCATAAAATGCCTGTCGCTCAGCTCGGTCGTCATCTGCGGGGTTATAACCTCGATAGAATACGAAGGGTAGGGCTTGAAATGAGCATGCTTGATATTACGCGATTTATTCGCGGCTACGTTGAGTTTGAGGCGAGCGGCAGCTTTCCCGAGCGCCTTATAAACCTTTCTCTGCGCAAGGGGCTCAACGTTTACGATACGCGCGGCAGCGGAGGCACGGTGAGGGGCAGAGTGCCTAAGTCGCAGTTTGAAGCCCTGAAACGGCTCGGCTTGCGCTGCGGCGTGGATATAAGGGTGATAAAAACAAGGGGCGTTCCGTTTATATATATGCACAACAGGAGGCGCAGCGGCCTTGTCGCCGGAGCGGTATGCTTTGCCGTGTTGTGCTATTTTTTAACGTCGTTCGTCTGGGTGATCGACGTGGAGCCGACCTCGCGTGTCAGCGAATATGAGATAAGGCAGGCGCTGAAGGATCACGGACTGCACAGCGGAGCATGGCGGGATTCGCTCGTGCCGGATACGATAGAGCGCGAAACGATGATGCAGCTCGGCTCGTTCGGCTGGATGTCTGTCAATATAACGGGAACCGTGGCAAAGGTCACGGTCAGCGAAAAATACTCCCCCGAGGACACAAAGGGCGAGGAGGTGCGCCCGTGCAACATAAAGGCGAAGAAGGACGGTCAGATAGTAAAGATGGACGTAAAGAGCGGGGAGAGCATCGCAAAGCTCGGCGACGCGGTGACAAAGGGCGATTTGCTCGTGAGCGGCGTAGTCAGCACCGAAAGCGGCGGCGATTTTCTAAGTCCGTCTATCGGCAGCGTTTACGCCGAAACCACCGTCGAGAAAACCGTGGAGCAGCCCATGAGCTACAAGCAGAGCTTGCCGAGCGGAAATTTCACACAGCGCAGTATGCTTGAATTTTTGGGTATCAGGCTCCCACTCGGCTTGAGCTATGTGCCGTATGAAAGCTATTCAAGCCAGAGGGAGCGGCTTAATTTTATATCGTGCGGCAGCGTTATGCCGGTCGATATATATAACGAATACTGCACGGAATACAGGGAGAACGATATAAGCCTGACAAAGGAGGAGGCGCACAAAAGCTGTCTTGCCGCGCTTGCGCTTTACGAGGCGTTTCATATGCGGGATTGCGAGATAAAAAAGCGCGAGCTTAAAGGTGAAATAAAAAATAATACCTACGTCCTGACCGCAAAATATACCTGCGTTGAGGACATAGGTGAAATAAGCTATATAGGGGTTGACGAGGGAGCGGAGGACGGAGCCGCAAACGAGCAGGACTCCGGCGCGCAGAGCGAAAGCGATGCGGTGAATTAAACGCCGGTAAGGTCAAAATCGGGTATAAATTCTTCGCCGGACGATTCAAGCTCCTGCGCGTAGCCGTCAAGATCCAGCTCGAACAGCGTATCGAGCACCCGCTGGTATTCGCGCGCCGTAATTTTGCGGCTCAGCTTTTTGTGCGCGAGCGCCTCTCCGCACGGCGTATATTGCGCCATCAGACTGACGAGCACAGAGTCGCCAAAGCGCGCCTTTATTGTTTTTAGGACCTCGATTGAATTTTTTGTCGCCGACGGCAGTACAAGGTGGCGTATGACCGTGCCGCCGGTTATCATTCCGCCGCCGCCGAATCGCGGCTTTCCCGTCTGACGTATCATTTCCGCTATCGCGCGTTCGGCGGTTTCCTTGTAATTTCTCACTCCCGAATATTCATACGCGAGCTCGTCGTCGGCATATTTGAAGTCCGGCAGATACACGTCCACAAGACCTTGCAGCAGCTTCAGGCTTTCCGGCTTTTCGTAGCCGCCGCAGTTGAACACGATTGGAATTGACGGCTTGTAAATAGTCAGGCTCTCGCATATCTGCGGAATGTAGTGCGTGCCGTTTACGAGGTTTATGTTGTGCACGCCCATATCCTCCAGCATCTTGTATTTTTCGGCGAGAGCGCCCGCCGTCACGGCTTTGCCGAAGCCCTTGTGCGAAATATCGTAATTTTGGCAGAACAGGCATTTCATAACGCAGCGGCTGAAAAACACCGCTCCGCTGCCGCGCGTGCCGCTTATACACGGCTCTTCGCCGAAATGCGGCGCTATTCGCGCGACCTCCGCGACAGCCCTTGCTCCGCATATTCCTTTGCCGATTTCATCATCTCTGTAACCGCCGCATTCGCGCGGACAGAGCTTACAGCTTTCAATTATCAATTTGAACACTCCGAGGATCATTATGTTTTTATTGCGCTTTGCTTTTGCGGCGGACTGCCGCGTATACCCGTTTTTTCTCTGTGCCGGCGGCAGAGAGGATCGGGCGGCGACCCGCAAATTTCCGCCTGCGGCGGAAATTTGCAAAAACGCGGCGGCAGACTTTTTTAGGCAGAGCAGCGACCCTGCCCCGCCGCGTTTTCAGGCGCGGCTGCGCCGCGCCGGTCGCCGCCCGAATCCATATCGTCCGCTCAAAGTAACCGAGGCTGTTACTGCGGCAGTCGGAACGCGACGACAAATCATATTATAGTTATAATATATCACCACTCCGTTTGCAAGGCTCAATGTTGAAAAAAAGGTCGGATTATTGTATAATCGTTACATAACAAAAAATAATTCGGTGATTATATGAAAAATCCTTTTATAAAAATATCCCCGAGCGGGCGCGAATATACAGACAGCTCCTGCTCGATAAACAGGGTGCCGATAGCGAAGCTGCCGATTTACGGTATTGAAGATGAACTTGAGGGAAAGACGGCGTCGGAGATATTCAGTACCCGAGTGATAGCAGAGGAGATAAGAAGCGCCGCAAGGAGCAAGGGAATAAGCACGGCGGACGTAAGCGACAGAAAAGCGGTCGCCGGTCTTGTGAAAAGGCTCGCCGACGGAGACCCCGGCGCAATGGAAATAGCGAGAAAATTCGGCAGGCGGCTCGGAATCATTTTCCTCACTCTGAAGCTCGGCGAGAGCGAAAACCGCGAGGCGAGAAAAGATTGGAACGACGACTGCTGGGAGTATTGGAAAAACGTGAAGCACGTTATTCTCGTGGGCGGGCTTATGAGCGGCGTGCTCGGAGCGGTGCTGAAGGCGGAGGCGGATTCGATTTTTGAAGCCGCAGGAGTGGAGCCATATGACTTTATACTTTTTGACAATGCGACCTACATCGGGATAATGGGCGGAGCGTCGCAGATACGAGCCGACGACGGGGTATTTGTCGTTTTCGATTTCGGGCAGACAAATTTAAAGAGAAGTGTAGTTACAAAGCGCGGCGGTGAAACGGCGGAGATAAAGATGCTCGACAGCCTGCCGTCGAAATATATGCAGCCGATGACGGCGAACGACGGTTCGGCGAGGGAGGAGGCGGAACGCCTTAATTTATATCTCAGGAGCTGTATATTCAAAACCATAAAAAATGTTGAAAGCTCGGAAAGCGTCGGCGACGAGGTGGTAATAAGCATAGCCAACTACGTCTGCGACGGAAAATTGCACAGCGACAGGGCGGGCTACGCCAAGCTGAGCGCCATATGCGACAATTACGCGGAGTACCTTGAAAACGAGCTTTCGGGAATGCTGCGCAGAAAAATAAAGATTCGCCTGCTCCACGATTCGACTGCGGCGGCGCTGTATTTCAAGGATTACAAGGACGCCGTATGCATAACGGCGGGCACTGCATTCGGAGTGGGCTTTCCCGATATAGAGCTGTAAAAAGTATAAATCTCACGGCAAAAATACCTTATACAGCGAAAAATTCCCTTGAAAATAAGTCCGGACAGTAGTAATATATAAGAAAATAAAATATAAAAAATAAAAAGGAATGGAGAGTTTAAAATGAAAGTAATGGTTGAAACGTCCGCAAGACATCTTCACGTCACTCAGGATACGCTCGAAACGCTTTTCGGCAAGGGAGCGGAGCTAACAAACAAAAAGGACCTTTCTCAGCCGGGTCAGTTCGCCTGCGTTGAAAAGGTGACGGTAGTAGGTCCCAAGGGAGAGATTACCATGTCTATCCTCGGCCCGGTAAGACCTGCCGATCAGGTTGAGGTAGCTCTTACCGACGCTCGCAAGCTCGGAATAGCCGCGCCGGTCAGAGAGTCGGGCGATATTGCCGGTACGCCGGGCTGCAAGCTGGTGGGCCCAAAGGGTGAAAAGGAGATCGACTGCGGAGTTATCGCGGCTAAAAGACATATCCACTTTACCCCCGAAAATGCGAAGGAGTTTGGCGTTGAGGACAAGCAGATAGTAAGCGTAAAGGTTGGGGAGCCGGGAGGCAGGAGCCTCATATTTGACGATGTTGTCGTAAGAGTCAGCGAGAAGTTCGCCCCCGCAATGCACATAGATACCGACGAATCGAACGCGGCCGGACTCACGGGAACGGTTGACGGCGAAGTAATAGTATAATTATTGAAGTATTTTCTTTCGGGGCCGCTGGAGTTGCAGCGGCTCCTTTTCTTAGTAGTGTTTTTGGAGGAGTAGAATATGTATAATTGCCTTATGGTGGGATTGGGCGGCTTTTTGGGTGCCGCCGCCAGATATTTGCTCGGACTTATCCCTCTGCAAAATGTAACGTCGTTTCCAATCGTCACTCTGCTTATAAATTTTATCGGCTCGTTTGCGATAGGCGTTATATCTCAATTTTCCGCAGACAGCGGTTCGGCGGATTCTTCGTTGACGCTGTTTTTAAAGACGGGCGTTTGCGGCGGCTTTACCACCTTTTCCACCTTCGCTCTCGAAAGCGGGGATATGCTGCAAGGCGGCAGGGGGTTTATGGCTGCGTTATATATTGTGCTGAGCCTTGTTCTGTGCATATCCGGCGCTTTGCTCGGCAGGCTTGCGGCGAGGAGGACGG
>CANPZK010000122.1 GCA_947588875.1 uncultured Clostridia bacterium | reverse complement strand
GGGCGCGGCGCAGCCGCGCCCCGGTCGCCGCCCCGCCCGCCGGCGCCAAGCGGCGCTTTTACAGAGTAAAGGAGAGAGCATAGTGGCAATTTCTATAATCCGCACTATCATTCTATATATATTCATAATCTTCGCCGTGCGCCTAATGGGCAAAAGGCAAATCGGCGAAATGCAAACCTCCGAGCTCGTCGTGACATTGCTCATCTCCGACATAGCCTCCCTGCCGATGCAAAACACCGAGCAATCCCTCCTGAGCGGCTTCGTGCCGATACTGATACTCATAATCTGCGAGATAGTCCTCTCGGTGCTGATGATGAAGCGGGCGAAGTTCAGACGGCTCGTCTGCGGAATGCCGCAGATAATAATAAAGGACGGCAAAATCGACCAGGCGCAGATGAAGCGGCTGAGAATGAGCACGGAGGACCTCTGCGAACAGCTGAGGCAGGACGGCTGCTTCAAGCTGTCGGACGTGAGATACGCGATAATAGAAACGAACGGCAAGCTGAGCATACTGAAAAAGCCCGAAACGGAGCCGCCCGACTGCAAACAGCTCGGAATAAAGGCGGACAGCGGCGGCATAGAAACGGTGGTGATAAGCGACGGAGAGTATTCGCGTCATTCAATGGAGGTGTGCGGAGTCGACGAGGCGGAGATAAATAAAATACTGAAAAGGAAAAGCGTAAAGCTCGACGAAGTGTTCATAATGACGGCGAGCAGCGGGGGCGAGTTTAAAATAATAAAGAGGGAGTGTAAAAATTGAAGCGAATATGGTCGGCTCTTGTCTGTTTTTTGCTTGCGCTGTCGCTTTGCGTGTTCGAGATAATTTACACCACAAGGAGCGCCGACGAATTGGGCGCGGTGATAAATAGCGCGAGAGCGGCGTACGGCGACGACGGCGGGAGCGAAAGGGCGGTCGAGCTTTTAAACTCAGCCGCAAGGCTGTGGAGCGACAGGGAGGGCGTTATGAATATGTTTCTGTACCACGACAAGGTGGACGAGCTCGGCGCGCTGATAAAGCGTGCGGAGAGCCTTGCAAGGCAAAACAGCGACGGCGCGGACGCCGAGATGACGGAGGCGCTGGAAACGCTTGAAATGATAAAAAAGGCGGAGCTGCCGAGCCTTGAAAACATTTTATAACCGACGATTAAATCAATCAGTATATATAAATACTTATAGGTTTATTTTATTGAATTCAACGCGTTGTCTTAATGCACAAAAATGCAAAGAAAAGTTTGGCTGGCAGGGGCGGACTATAATTCCAAAAAAGAAAAATAATAAAATACTCATAATTTATAATATAAATTGAGTATAGATATGTAAAATTCGGATAAAAAGCCAATCCGAGCTTTGCCTGTCCCGACTCGAAAATAAAAAAACATAGGAGGAAACAAAATGGTAAATGCAAAAAAGCCCCTGTCATTGGTACTGGCTTTGCTGATGGCGCTTTCGGCGTTTTTCGTTCTCGGAACGACGACAATGCTCGGAGCGTCCGCGGCGACGGGGGACACAATCTACTTTGAAAAGCCCGACAGCTGGAACGAAGTATTTTGCCATGCGTGGGTCAAGTCCACAAACACGCCGGTCGGCAGCTGGCCGGGAACCCCGATGACCCTTGTAAGCGGCAATATTTACAGCTTTACACTGCCGGGAAATCAGGACGGAATTATCTTCAACAACGGGAACGACCAAACGGAAAATCTCGATTTTTCGGGAGCCAACAAAATATTCAAGCCCTCAAAGACCTCGGGCAAGGATATTACCGGAACATGGAGCGATTACGAGGGACCGACAAACCCATCTACTCCCACAAGCCCCGACGACCCTACCGACCCGGTAAAGCCGACCGACCCGAATCCGGACGGCGCGGCATACGCTTACCTCAACAACGAGGCGGGCTGGGCAACCCCGCATGTTTATTATTGGAAGACAAAGGGCGTTGAAAATAAGGGCTGGCCGGGAGTTGCGCTGACGGACGCAAACAAAAATTCGGACGGATATTACGAGGTTATAATTCCGGCTAATTACATAGACAAGGTAAACGGCGGAGTTATCTTCCACAACAACACAAACGACTCCGAAAAGAGCGCGGACCTTAAAATCGGCGCGGGCGAGAGCATGGTTTACAACAACAAGACGAAATCATGGGATACCTACGACGCGGGCGACCTCAAGATAAGGGACTTCGGCACGAGCGAGAAATCCCCGCAGTATAAGGAAACGCAAATCACGATATACGCCGACGCTTACGAGGTAAACGGCGCGACCGTTGAATACGAATTCACGGTTTCGGGCGCGGAGAACAAAACTCTCCAGGAGTACTCCGAGAACTCGTCCGTTGTATGGATCCCCTCAAAGGCGGGAGAGTATAAGCTCACGGTCAACGTGAGAGCCGGAGAAGAGATAAACACCAGAACAATGGATTACACCATAAAGGACGACGCGACCGAGGCAAGACCCGTGTTAAAGGGCATAACCCCGACGGCAGGCTCTACCATAAAGACCGGCGAGCACGCCACGGTCAGCGTGAACGCCTCCGGCGGACAGGTCGGCACAAACCTTCTGTTCTACAAGGTTGCGATAACACAGCAGTCGACTCAGGAGGTAGTAAACGACGAGCCGGTTTACTACTCGCTTAAAAAGGATTACGCCTTTACGCCGACTCAGGACGGCACATACACGGTAACGGTGTCGGTACAGAACTCGTCTAACGCGACGGTTACAAAGTCGTTTGACGTATTCGCCTCGGGCAGCGGAGCAGACCTCGTTGTTTCAAGCCTCAGAGCTTCGCAGACGAGCAATGTAAACTGCGGCGAAAGCGTTGAGATAACGGCGGCGGCAAACGGCGGCTCTCAGCCGTATCAGTATCAGTTTACCGCGGACGGCAGCGTAGCCCAGAGCTATTCCTCGAGCGGCAAATACACCTACACCCCGCAGACCCCCGGCTCGCACAACATAACGGTAACGGTTAAGGACTCAAAGGGAGCGACAGCCTCGCGCTCGATAACGATAACCGCAGTCAAGCCTGACGACGACGTAATAATGGGCGATATCAACGGCGACAAAGAGATCACCCTCGTTGACGCGGTTATGGTACAAAAGGCGACGATTCAGCTCTTGAAGCTCGACGGCAAGCAGACGAAGGCGGCCGATATGAATCAGAGCAACGACATAACGCTCGAGGACGCGCTTTTGATTCAGAAAAAAGCGTTAAGCTATGTTTAACAGGCACGGAGGATAATTTATGAAGTTGACAAAAAAGCTTGTCTCCATACTTCTTGCCCTGACCCTTGTCGCGGGTATCGCGATTTTCAGCGCGTCGGCTGTAAACACAGGCGACAAGACAGGCGCGGAGGTATCGGCGGCGAACACGGGAATAACGGTTCATTATTATCAGCCTGACGGCGTTCCCACCATTTACTACTGGAACAGCCTGCCGGAGAATATCGAGGTCGATTATCCCGGAGCGGCAATGACCAACGAAGGCGGCGGCTGGTATTCAAAATCCTTCCCCGATGTAACAAAAATAAATATGATTTTTGTTACCGACGGAAAGCAGAGCGAGGAGCTCACAAGACAGCGCAGCGGCGAATATTGGTACAAAAACGGCAAGTGGACGTCATACGACCCCGAAAAGCCGATACCGCCGAGCGACGTTGATATGCGCGAGGAAACGATTTACTTTGTAATCACGACCCGCTTCTATGACGGCGACTCCGGCAACAACGTTCACTGCTGGGAGGACACAAAGGCGGGCAACACAGACGGACATGAGCCTTGGCGCGGCGACTTTAAGGGACTTATAGACAAGCTCGATTACATAAAGGCGCTCGGCTTCAGCGCGATATGGATAACGCCGGTAGTCACAAACGCCAGCGGCTACGACTACCACGGCTACCACGCCTTTGACTTCTCGACCGTTGACGCGAGATACGAGAGCAACGGCGCGACGTACGACGACTTGATCGAAGCCGTACACGACAAGGGCATGAAGCTCATACAGGACGTTGTATGGAACCACACCGGAAACTTCGGCGAGGCGACCCTCTGCCCGATGTTTGAAAAGGTTTACGACGACGTTAAGGACCTTGGCAGCATCGACTCAATGCAGGTTATCCCCGGCAGCGAGCTCGACACATCATATCCGAACTACGCGACCATGGACGGCGGACTTCAGTTCCAGGCAAGACTCGACATTATGCAGTCTGTAAACAACCCGGGACACGATATGAACGAAGCCTACCACAGAGAGAAAAGCGGAGCCGGTTGGGGTCAGCCGCTCGAGCAGTACTGCTCCATAGAGGGCGACTGCCGCGACCTCAACACGGAGAACCCGAACGTTGTCGAGTATCTCACCGACACCTCTCTCGACCTTGTAAACAGGGGCGTAGACGGCTTCCGTCTTGACACGGAAAAGCACATAAACCGCTGGACTCTCAACAGCGCCTTCTTCCCGAAGTTTGCCGACATTCAGGGCTTCTATATCTTCGGCGAGGTCTGCGCGAGATGGAGTGATTTTATAAACGAGGGCGGCCCCTCTGATTCGCCGTTCTTCTACACATGGAAGGAAAAGGGCGAATGGGCCAACAACTGGAGCAACAGCTTCGCGGATTGGGAGAAGAACTTTGAGCTGTCCAAAAAGCACTACTCTGATAATATGGATAAGAGCACAAGCGGACTCCCGACAAGCACAAACGCCCTGCTCAGCGGAAATAATTACCACACTCCGAATTATGACGACGCTAACGGAACGGGCGTTATAGACTTTACAATGCACTGGAACTTCACAACGGCCGACGGCGCGTTCAGAACCGCTCTTGGCGAGGATCGCTACTTCAACGACTCGACATGGAACGTAGTTTACGTTGACTCGCACGACTACGGTCCGAACACCTACCCGCCGATAAGATACAACGAGGGCGAGGGCGCATGGGCTGAAAACCTCGCGCTGATGTTCACGTTCAGAGGAATCCCCTGCGTTTATTACGGCAGTGAGATCGAGTTTATGAAGGGCGCTCAGATAGACGTCGGCCCGAACGCCGCCCTTGACACAACGGGCAGAGCCTACTACGGCGAGCACCTCGAGGGCAACGTAGAGGCGAGCGATTTCAGCGAATACACGGCAGACGGCGAGGTTCAGAATACCCTCAACCACCCGCTTGCAAAGCATATCCAGAGACTCAATAAGATAAGACGCGCAATCCCCGCTCTGCAAAAGGGACAGTATTCGACAGATGGAGTTTCCGGCAATATGGCGTTCAAGAGGGGCTACACCGACCCCAAAACCGGCGAGAAGAGCTTTGTATGCTGCGCCGTGACAAA
>CANPZK010000121.1 GCA_947588875.1 uncultured Clostridia bacterium | reverse complement strand
ATTATAAACACGGCGATTCCAAGCTGAGCTATGAATATCAGCGGTATGCCGAGCATAAACTTCAGCTTCGTGGTCTTGTGCCGTATAAGCTGCATCGTTATATACATGGCGACGCTGCCGCCCAGCGCGGCGAGTATGAGCAGAGTTCTCTCCCTTATTCTGCGCCTGTGGCTCACAGCGCTGTATTTGTCCCAGATTGTGACGATTATGGAGATAAAGCTCATCAAGATTATCCAGCAAATTATTATAAAGAGTATCGGCTCCATAGTATTTTAACTTCCTTTCGCGCATAAGTATTTATAAAAAAAGCAAAGGATGTGCCGTTGTGAAAAATGAAAGCTATGTCCGCGCCCCGTTTATTATAGCCCTCGCTCTGCTCGTCGGTATAGTCGGTTTCATATGGAAATCGGGAGGAATGGGGGTATATCGCTCAAACGGCGGTTCAGTCAGCGCGTCAAATGGTACAAGCGCGTCCGAGCCGTCCGCCAAAGCCAAGGATAAGACCGAGCCTTCCGCCGCGGCGATAAAGAGCGACGGCAGCGGGAGCAATAACAGCAATAACAGCAATAGTGATAACAGCAGCAATAATAACCGCAGCGGCGAAATGCTCGCCGTTTGGGTGCCGTATATGTCGCTGAGCGTTGCCGACGACCCCGGAGAGGAGAATTTCAAGAAAAAGTTCGACGGCATAGTTGAAACCTCGAAAAAGTACGGCGTAAACGCCCTTATAGTTCATGTGCGCCCCTGCGGGGATTCAATGTTTCTGTCCGATTACTTCCCATACTCGCACATTCTCACCGGCGTTCAGGGCGAGGATCCCGGATACGACGCGATGAAGTATATGGTTGACAAGACCCACGAGAGCGGTCTTGAGTTCCACGCATGGATAAATCCTCTGAGGATAAAGGTCAGCGAAACCCCGCCCGAGCTGTCGGATTACAGTCCTTACAGCATTTGGCAGAACGACGGCGACGAAAGCAACGACCGCTACACCATGGAGTACGACGGCGGGATATACTTAAATCCCGCCTATCCCGAGGTCAGGGAGTATATAATCGGCTCGATAAAGGAGATAGTTTCGAGATACGACGTGGACGGGATACACTTTGACGACTACTTTTACACCGACAGCGGCGAGGATTACGACCGCGAGGAATACGAGAGCTATTTAAACGAGCACGAGGGCGAGCCGGACGGCTCGGTTATGAGCCGGCTCGAATGGCGCACGGCGAATATAAACTCTCTCATAAGCGGCGTTTACAGCGCTATAAAGGCTGAAAACAGCGAGGTAGTATTCGGCATATCGCCCCAGGGCAACATAGAAAACGACCTCGCCATGGGAGCCGACGTGTACTCATGGGGAAGCGTAGAGGGATATTGCGACTACCTTTGCCCGCAAAATTACTTTAACAATGAAAACAGTGTTTTGCCATATAACAAGGCTGTCGATGATTGGAGAGAGCTTGTCACCTCAGACAAGGTGAAGCTCTACATAGGCCTTGGGCTTTACAAAGCCGGCAGCGACGAGGACGACGGCACATGGCTCGAGCGCGACGACAACATCAAAACGCAGATGGAGTACGGCAGAAGCAAGAACGCCGACGGCTTCATGCTCTATTCGTTCGACTATCTCGAAAACGAGCAAACCGCAAAGGAGATGGAGGAGCTTGCGAAGTATCTTAAATCTTAAAGCGGCATACGCTCTAAGCCGCGCCTCCGCGTTCAAAGCGGCAGAAAATTAAAGCCTTAAACTATATCGCCTCGGCACCCCTGCCCCATGACCTCGTTGAGTCTCACGTCAAGGAGCCTGTTTGAAATATCCTCATCGGTTTTGACATAAACCTGAGTGTAATTCTTGGTGTAGCCCTCGAACAGTCCGTCCTGACGGCGGGCTTCAAACAGAACCGGCTCTACCCGCCCGAGCTGGGCTTTCAAAAAGCTGTGCCTGAGCTTTTCGGTTTTCTCTATCATTATTTTTGAGCGCTTGTCCTTGTCGCGCTTATCCACCTGATTTTCGGCTCTGTCAGCCGCCGTTCCGGGCCGCCTCGAATAAGCGAAGGTGTGTACCCTCGCAAAGCCGACCCTTTTCACAAATTCAAGGGAGCGCGAAAACTCCTCCTCGGTCTCGCCGGGGAATCCGACCATAACGTCTGTGGTTATCGAGCAGTTGTCGAAGTGCTTCCGCAGATTATCGACTATCGTCATATATTCCTCCGAGCTGTAATGGCGGTTCATTCTTTTTAATGTTTGGTCGCACCCGCTCTGGAGAGAGAGGTGGAACTGCGGGCAGAGCTTTGGCTGAACCGACAGCCGCCTTATCGTTTCCGCGTCCATTCTCTCCGGCTCAAGAGAGCCGAGCCTTACGCGCTCTATTCCGCTTACCGAGCAGGCGACCTCCACCGCGTCGGCAATATTTATACCGCCTATGTCGTTGCCGTATGCCGAAAGATTTATCCCGACCAACACCGCCTCGCGGTAGCCGCTGTTCGCGAGAGCCTTTAGCTCGGCTTCGATATCGGAGAGGGATTTTGAGCGCACCCTGCCCCTGGCGTAGGGTATTATGCAGTACGAGCAAAAGCGGTTGCAGCCGTCCTCTATCTTGACAAAGGCTCTCGTCCGCTCGTTGAAGCCGCTTATGCTCATGCTCTCAAAGCCCGCCCCGTCCTCGTGCGGATTTATTCTCACGAGCCTTTTCCGCTCGTTTATATATTCGTTTATCAGGGGTACAAGGTCGCCGCGTCGCTTGTTGCCGGTGATTATATCGGCGCTCATAAGATTTTCAAGCTCGTCCGGGAACGCCTGCGGCATACAGCCCGTAAGCACCGTTATGCAGTCGGGATTTTCCCTCTTTATCCTCCTCATCAGCTTGAACGCCTTGCTGTCGCTCACGGAGGTGACCGTGCAGGAATTGACTATCACTATATCGGCGTTCCTGTACTGCGGCTCGTGCTCGAATCCCTCCGCGAGCATCGTTTCGCGCATTATTTGGCTCTCATACTGATTGACCTTACAGCCTAAAGTTATAATAGAAAATTTCATTTGAACAACCTTTCTCATTTAGGAATAGAATATTATTGCCCCCACGGGGCAATAGCGGGGATTACAGCGCCGACCGGCGGGGAATATCGGTTTTCCGCAGTCGTGTAATATTTGACAATAATAAATGTTGCAAAATAGCGCATTTTTTGGATAAAACTGAAAATTTATTTTATTGATTGAATTTTGAATTTAAGAGTGCTAAAATATAGTCAAAATCAAATACTTCGGAGGGAGTCTTATGTACTCGAAAATGATTGCTATTCCTGACTTGGAAGCCGCAAAAAAATTCGTAAACATTACAAACAAATTCAGAGACGCCACTATGAAGATAACGAGCGGCTATTATGTGATCGACCCGCGTTCGATCATGGGCGTGCTCAGCCTTGAGCTTAACAAGCCGTTTCAGTTTGAAGCTTGTGACAACGTTCCGAGAGAGCTTATCGCAGAGATCTCTCAGTTTGAGGTTCCTGCCGGCTGACAAGCACCTTGAAGCAAGCTAACAATATTATAAATTTGGGCATAAAAAAAGTCAATACAAAGGGGCTTGAGGGAGAATTACTTCCTCGAGCCCCTTTGCTTATCAATAAATTTTATTTTGAAGCCGCCCGACGAAAAGCAGTCCGACGGGCTGTTTTTTTTGTCCCTCCCGCGCTCTGCGGCAAAATCTTCGCCCTTGAAAACCGCCGTCTTTTGAAAATGGCTGAAAAAGGCTTTTATTTCTCCTCGTCAAAATCGGGCTTGCCGAAAAGCAAAAATATTTTTATATTGTTGAATTAAGGCGCAATATGTTATATTATATAAAAGGAAGATTTAAAAAATTTGTATTAAATTAAACGAGGTGATGATTATGCCGTTTTGTAAAAATTGCGGCAATCAGCTTAACGCGGGACAAAAATTCTGCAACAAATGCGGAACGCCTGTGTCGGCGGCAGGAGCGGCTAACAATAATCAAGGCGCAGGCCCGGCAAATTTGAATTACGGCTCTTTAAAATGTCCGATATGCGGCGCGGAAATAAAGCAGGGGCAAAAATTCTGCAATAAATGCGGAAGTCAAATCGAGAACCTTCGGCCGTCGGGCAGCTTTCCGGAGCAAGCGCCTGTCGGGCGCGTACCGGCGTATGGATATTCAAGCGGAGCGCCTGCGAGCGCGGCGAAAAGCACGAACAGGACAAGACTTTACATTATTCTTGCGTCGGTGTCGGTTCTGCTTGTCGTGTTAATAGTCCTGGGAATAATCTTTTTGCCGGGACTGCTTAATCGGAACAACAACGGAGCCTCGGCGCAGACTCTCGCCCCGGGGGCGACCGATGTAACTCAGAGCGTTACACAGCCGCAGCCGGAAACAGCCCCGAACGCCACAGCCGCGCCGGAAACGCAGGCTCCTACCCAGCCTCAAACTCAGCCTCCGGCGACGACCGCGGCGAACCCGAATTATTACGACCAGAAAATAGAGGTCGTTTCAAGCGGTACGTCTGCGACGCTTACGCTCTATGAATGGCAAAACGGCGGCTGGACAAGCCTTATGCAGACCTATGCAACGGTCGGCAAAAACGGAGTCGGTTACGATTACGGCGAGGGAAAAAGCGTTACTCCAAAGGGGACGTTCAGCCTTGGATTCTGTTACGGACTGAGCGCGCCGAATACCAAGCTGAGGTTCAAACAGCTTCAAAGCAGCGATATTTTTGTGTCTGACTCAAATTCAAAATATTACAACTGCCTTATACCGTCGAGCCTCTATTCCGGCTCCGGCTCGATAGAGCGCACATACAATCAGTTTGCGAATCAGGGCACCTACAACTACAATATCTTCATCGAGCATAACGGCGACGGCGAAACCGCGAACAGCGCTACTCCGGGCTTAGGCTCCGTAATAACGATATGCGGATATACCGGAGCGCTGAAGCCGACTCTCGGCTGCGTTGACATAAGCTCGTCCGATATGATAAAGCTCTTGTCGTATCTCGACCAAAGCAAAAATCCCGTTATAATAATTTCTTAAAGGTGATTTTATGGACAATAAAAAAGAGCATAAAAAAATTATAATAATGTCTATCATAGTCGCGGCTCTGTTTATAATAGCGGCAGTTTTGCTCGTGCTCTGCTTTATGCTCCCCGGCGGCGAAAATAACGCCGTACCGGCTGTAAATCCCGTAACGGAAGCGCCCTCCGCAGCCGCGACAGAGAACACCTCCGGCTCCGACAACGGCTCGACCGAGCCGACTGCGACCGAAGCCGCGCCGACCGAAGCCACAGAGCAGAAATCCGAATCAAGCGGCGACAGCTCGGCTCAGGAGCAGTCAAGCTCGGACTCGCAGCCGAGCGCGCCCGAGT
>CANPZK010000120.1 GCA_947588875.1 uncultured Clostridia bacterium | reverse complement strand
ACGTTTCACGTGAAACAAAAAATAACTCTATCTTCAAAAAACTCTTTAAATACCGCCGGTTCCGTGATATAATAGTAAAAACAAAACCGCGCGGCTCCGTTTTTTTCGGCGCTGTGCTGACCAAAAGCAAAAGGGAGGAAAATCTCCGTGGCGAGAGTTATAGCTGTTGCCAATCAAAAGGGCGGGGTCGGCAAGACCACAACCGCGGTAAATTTAGCGGCGGCGCTCGGAATAAACGGCAAAAAGACATTACTTATAGATATAGACCCTCAGGGAAACGCGACGAGCGGGGTCGGGATAGACAGACGGACGATAGATAAATCGACATATGACATTCTTGTCGACGGGGCAAAGGCGGCGGACGTTCTGGTTCACACCGAATTTAAATGCCTCGACCTGCTCCCGTCAAGCCTTGACCTTGCGGCGAGCGAGATAGAGATGATAGACAAAAAGCACAGAGAGGCGATACTGAAAAATTCGGTAAACCCGATAAGAGGCGAGTACGATTATATAATAATCGACTGCCCGCCGTCGCTCGGACTTATAACGACGAACGCGCTTTGCCTTGCGGACAGGCTTCTGGTGCCGATACAGTGCGAATATTACGCACTTGAGGGACTTTCTCAGCTTATGAATACGGTTCGCAGAGTAAAGCGGCAGTACAACGAGAGGCTCGAGATGGAGGGCGTATTGCTGACAATGTACGACGGCAGACTGAACCTTACTCAGCAGGTGGTCGAGGAGGTAAAAACCTATTTTCCGAGGAAGGTTTTCTCTACGGTCATAGCAAGGGGAGTCAGATTGTCGGAGGCGCCGAGCTACGGCAAGCCGATAATGTATTACGACAAAAGCTGCAAGGGCTCTGCTGCGTATATGGCTCTTGCGCAGGAAATAATAGATAAAAATTAGTAAGGAGGACTGAATATGGCGGCAAAAAAGGGCGGCTTGGGCAAGGGGCTGAGCGCGATTTTCATGGAGAACGAGAGCGAGGACAGCAGGCGCACCGTCACGCTGAAAATATCCGAGCTGCAGCCGAACAGAAACCAGCCGAGGCGCGAATTTGACGAGAAATCGCTCGCGGAGCTTGCGGATTCAATCTCACAGCACGGAGTGCTCCAGCCTCTGCTCGTCAGACCGTTTCTCGACGGTGGCTATCAGATAGTGGCGGGAGAGAGAAGATACAGAGCGGCGAGAATGGCGGGACTTACCGAGGTGCCGGTCGTGATAAGGGATTTGTCCGACAGCGAAACCATGCAGCTCGCGCTGATAGAGAACCTCCAGAGAGAGGACCTCACTCCGGTAGAGGAGGCGCTCGGATATAGACAGCTTATGGACGAGTATAATCTGAAGCAAGAGGATGTGTCGAGGGTGGTCGGCAAATCAAGGCCGGCGATTGCAAACGCCTTAAGACTGCTCGCCCTGCCGGACGACATACAAAAGCTCATATCAGAGGGAAAGCTGAGCGCCGGACACGGCAGAACGCTTTTATCGTTTAAAAACGAAAAGGAAATGGAAAAGGCGGCAAGGCTCGCCTCGACGGAGGATATATCGGTCAGGGAGCTTGAAAGGCTCGCGAAAAAGAGCAACAAGGCGGCGGAGAGCGCCGATGTAAATAAAATATACGAAAAGAAAATATCGTATTTTAACGAGGTGGAGCTTGCGCTGAAGGAGCACCTCGGAAGAAAAATCAGGGTAAGCGGCACGGAAAAAAAGGGCGTGCTTGAAATAGAATTTTATGGCAGCGACGATTTGACGCAGCTTGCAAAATTACTCGGAAAAGAGGAAGAATAAGGAAAATGTTAGACATTAAATTTTTAAGGGAAAACCCCGAAGCGGTCAAGGAAAACATCAAAAAGAAATTTCAGGACAGAAAGCTCAAGCTGGTAGACGAGGTGATAGAGCTTGACGTTCAGATGAGAAAGGCAAAGCAGGAGGCGGACTCGCTCAGGGCGAACAGAAATAAGCTGTCAAAGCAGATAGGCGCGCTGATGGCTCAGGGCAAAAAGGACGAGGCGGAGCAGACAAAGCAGCTTGTAAAGGAGCAGGGCGACCGCCTGTCCGAGCTTGAGGAGCAGGAAAAGCAGCTCGGCGAAGAGGTGCGCAGCAGAATGCTCGTTATACCGAATATAATCGACGACTCAGTCCCGATAGGAAAGGACGACAGCGAGAACGTCGAGCTAACGCGCTACGGCGAGCCGGTCGTGCCGGACTTTGAGATACCGTATCACACGGAAATAATGGAAAGGCTGAACGGCATAGACCTCGACAGCGCGAGAAAGGTCGCCGGCAACGGATTTTATTATCTGATGGGCGACGTCGCAAGACTGCACTCGGCAGTCCTCTCATACGCACGGGATTTTATGATAAACAAGGGCTTCACCTACTGCGTGCCGCCGTTTATGATAAGAAGCAACGTCGTAACGGGCGTTATGAGCTTTGACGAGATGGACGCCATGATGTATAAAATAGAGGGCGAGGACCTTTATCTTATAGGCACGAGCGAGCATTCGATGATAGGCAAGTTTATCGACACGATAAACAAAGAAGAGGAGCTGCCCTATACGCTCACAAGCTATTCCCCATGCTTTAGAAAGGAAAAGGGCGCGCACGGCATAGAGGAGCGCGGCGTTTACAGGATACATCAGTTTGAAAAGCAGGAGATGATAGTCGTATGCAAGCCGGAGGAGAGCATGGACTGGTTCAATAAGCTCTGGAGCTACACGGTCGAGCTTTTCCGCTCTCTCGACGTGCCTGTGCGCACGCTCGAATGCTGCAGCGGCGACCTTGCGGATTTAAAGGTCAAGTCGATAGACGTCGAGGCGTGGTCACCGCGCCAGAAAAAATATTTCGAGGTGGGAAGCTGTTCTAACCTCGGCGACGCTCAGGCGCGCAGGCTAAAGATAAGGGTGAGCGGAGAAAAGGGTAAATATTTTGCGCATACGCTAAACAACACCGTGGTGGCTCCGCCGAGAATGCTGATAGCTTTTCTTGAAAACAATTTAAACGAGGACGGCTCGGTAAGGATACCGGAGCCGCTCAGACCGTACATGGGCGGGGCTGAGCTGATTTCTCCGAAAAAAACAGGTTGACAAACGGCTAGTAAGCTGATAAAATCGAATTTAAAATATCCGGAAGAAAACGCGAATAAAACAGGAGGAATGAGAGTATGCTGAACAGGAATTTCAACGAAAAGTTTATCAAAGAGGGTCTTACCTTCGACGACGTTCTTCTGATTCCCGGGGAGTCGAATGTCGAGCCAAAGAACGTGGACGTCAGCACGAACGTGACGAAGAAGATCAAGCTGAATACTCCTCTTATGACCGCCGCCATGGACACGGTAACCGAAACAAATATGGCGATAGCGATGGCGAGAGAGGGCGGAATCGGCGTTATTCACAAGAATATGTCGATAGAACAGCAGGCGGACCAGGTCGACAGAGTAAAGCGCTCGGAAAACGGAGTTATAGTCAATCCGTTCTACCTTGCGCCGGAAAACACGGTCAGCGAGGCAAACGAGCTGATGGCGAAGTATAAAATAAGCGGAGTTCCTATCTGCCGCGAGGGCAAGCTCGTGGGAATACTCACGAACCGCGACCTGAGATTTATGACAGAGTACGATTTCTCTCAGCCAATCTCAAACGTAATGACAAAGGAGAACCTCATCACCGCTCCGGTCGGCACAAAGCTCGAGCAGGCGCAGGAGATACTACGCCGCCATAAAATCGAAAAGCTGCCTCTTGTTGATGAAAACGGATATTTAAAGGGACTTATAACGATAAAGGATATTGAAAAGGCAAGTCAATACCCGAACTCCGCGCGCGACGACGCAGGCAGGCTCCTCTGCGCGGCGGCTATCGGCGCAACGCCGGACGTTCTTGACAGAGTGGCTGCTCTCGTTCAATCTCAAGTCGATCTTCTCGTGCTCGACTCGGCGCACGGTCACAACAGAAACGTTATAAACGCCGTTAAAACGGTCAAAAAGGCTTATCCCTCGGTTCAGCTCGTCGCCGGAAACGTGGCGACCGCCGAAGCGACAAGGGCGCTCATCGACGCCGGAGCAGACTGCGTTAAGGTCGGAATAGGCCCCGGCTCCATATGTACTACGAGGGTCGTTGCGGGCATAGGCGTTCCGCAGATCACCGCCATTTACGACGCGGCTTGCGCGGCGGCGGAATATGACATTCCTATAATTGCCGACGGCGGCATTAAGTATTCCGGAGATATCGTAAAGGCTCTTGCCGCAGGCGGCAGCGTAGCTATGATAGGCTCGCTCGTTGCGGGCTGTGAGGAATCTCCGGGCGAAAGCGAGATATATCAGGGCAGACAGTTCAAGGTTTACAGAGGCATGGGAAGTCTCGGCGCAATGGGCAAGGGCAGTCAGGACAGATATTTCCAGAGCGGCTTCAAGAAGTTTGTCCCCGAAGGAGTCGAGGGACGAGTTCCTTATAAGGGAATGCTCAGCGAAACCATCTATCAGATGATAGGCGGACTGAGGGCCGGAATGGGCTACACGGGCTGCGGCAGTATAGCCGAGCTTCACGAAAAGGCTCGTTTTGTAAAAATCACCGGCGCAGGACTCAAGGAGAGCCACCCGCACGATATTCAGATAACGAAAGAGGCTCCGAACTATTCGTTTTCACTTTAATACAAATTAAAACGCTGCGCTCGCCTTTTTAGGCGGGCGCAGCTGCTTGTCGATAAAGCGGATTTTGGCAGAAAAAAATAAAGTTTTCGCCCGCCTTTTTCAAAAGGCGGCGGTTTCCAAAGGCAGAGCCTTTGGTCGCAGCCCGCAGGCTGCGAAATTCCCCTGCGTTTCAAAGCGCAGGAGGGGCGAAGAACAGTCCAGTGGACTGTTCTTCGGTGGGGAACCCTCGCCGGGGGTTCCCCAAAAAAGTGGAGTCTTTTTCAAAATTAATCAAGGCAAAAATACTTTTTCTACAGACTGCTGCGCTCGCCTGTTTAGGCGGGCGCAGATTCTTTTTGTTTATAAATCTTATTTTTTACAAAGCTCCCCCGTACGCCCCCTTGTTTGAGATGGTAAAAATAAAGGTTTTCGCTTGCCTTGGTCTAAGTTCCCGGATTCTTTTTTGTATAAATCTTATTTTTTACAAAGCTCCCTCGTTTGTTTGAGGAATAAAATAAAGTTTTTGCCCGCCTTTTTCCAAAAGACAAAGCCTCTTGCCGCAGTCCGCAGGCTGCGAAATCCCACGAGATGCAGGGCGGAAATCGGCGCTTCGGTTTTTAGTTATTTTAACGAAAAAAATAACCGAGAAAGACATCTGCGGAATCTGTATGTTGATGAAGTAATGGAAGGGCGTTTGTGTAAAAAAACGGGGGAATTTCGGCAAAAGCAGGGGAAAAATGAGAGAATTTATCTGTAAAAAAGCGAAAAAGGCTTAAAATAGAGGCGGCGGAGGTAAAATTATCAACATTTCCTTAAAAGAA
>CANPZK010000119.1 GCA_947588875.1 uncultured Clostridia bacterium | reverse complement strand
ACCGCGGGCAGAGGGTCTGCTCCTATTGCGGATATGACGTAGCAAGGTATAACGACGATTACGATTCTCCGATAGAGGGCGAATACAAGCCTGCCCGCTCCCCTTATTCCGCCCCCAACGCACCCTCGGCTAAAAAGAGCAATAAGACTCCTATTATTATAGGCGTGATATGCGCGGTCGCGGTGATCGCCGCAGTTATAATTCTTTTTGTAGTTTTCTCAAATCAAAAAAGCGGCAGTAAAACGCCGACCGATCCGTCGGGCACCGCCGCCGTGACCGAGACCGTTTCCGAAACCGAGCCGCAGACAGAGCCGGAGGTAACGCAGGCTCCCGAAACAGAGGCTCCCACCGAAGCTCCGACCGACCCGCCGACGGAAGCTCCCACAGAGCCGCCGACAGAGGCTCCGACGGAAGCCCCCACAGAGCCGCAGCCCGAGGAGCCGACGTACGAGCCGGAGCCGGAGGATACAACTACATTTGACGACAGCAATTTAATATTCGATTGATAATCTAATACCCTGCAATCGTGAACGGTTGCAGGGTATAAAAATATTGCGGTATGTAAGGCGGTTGTCGGATAAAGGACTAAAGCGCAAATATATTTTTGCAGAGCCTTTTGCCGGCTGAGGTTTTAAAGTGTTTTTCAAGGCAGGTTCTGACCGCGTCGGAGCTTAGCTCGTCCTCCTCCATATTCACGATGAAATCCGCCTCGACGAGGATTTGATAGTCGTCGCCGTCGATGCTTGCATATGTGTGATGATGCGCGACGAGGTATTTTATACGCTCGACGTCCGATTCGGCAAAGTCGAGCTCATCGAGCATTTTTTCCGCGACCGGCGGTCCCTCCAGCTCCTGTTGCCTGCCCGTACAGCTTCCGTATTTTTCCTCCGACGGCTTTATCCCTATGTCGTGGACATACGCCGCCGCTCTGAGGATAAAGAGTGTATGCTCGTCGAGTCCCTCCGCCGCGCCTATGTGCGCCGCGACTGAATGAACCTTGATAAAATGAAATATGCGCTTTTTGTCGTTTTTAAAGTAATCGGTCATTTTGAAAAAAAGTCTGTTTAACAGCTCTTCGTTTTTCATAAGTACACCTCTGCAATCTGTGGATTTTTGCGGGGCGGCGACCGCTTGCCCGCGCAGCGGGCAAGCGAAAACGCGGCGGGCGCACGCCTTTGGCGGGTTCGCGCTCTGATTTTTCGCCGCGTTTTCCCGGACTGCCGCAGGCAGTCCGGGTCGCCGCCCCAAGTTCTCCCTCTCGCCAACCGCAGTCAATCTGCCAAGCAGCTTGACTGCTGCTTAATATTAGTATTATTAAAGGTGGAGCGAAGCTCCTCGTATTAAATTTAATATAAATCAGCAGCTTTACCGGCGCAATGCGGCAAAGCTGCTGATAACGGGGCTGTCGTTTGACAGCCCCGCCGCTTATTCAATATTTATTATTTGCGGTTGAAAATAGACATAATGTCATAGTATGAATCGTCGTCATCGGCTATGTCTGCGGCAGGCTTTTGGGGAGCGTCCTTTGCAGTAGGAGCCGAAGCCGCTCTGAACGAGTCGCTGTTTCTTGCGGCTCTGTTTCTGTTTCTCGGGTCGCGCATACTCTGCTCTGTGCCGGAGGCGAAGCCCGTCGCTATAACGGTAACGCTCATCTCGTCCTCCATATTGTCGTCGAACACTGCGCCCCAGATGATGTTCGCGTCCGGATCCGCCTGCTCGGTTATCATTGCGGAGGCTGTGTCGATCTCGTCAAGACCTATCTCAGGCGACGCGGTGATATTAACTATAACGCCCTTAGCGCCGTTTATCGAGGTTTCAAGAAGCGGACTGGTGATAGCCATTCTTGCCGCCTCCTCAGCCTTGTCCTTGCCGGTGGCGTAGCCTATGCCCATATGAGCGTAGCCCGCGTCGTTCATTATCGCCGTAACGTCGGCGAAGTCGAGGTTTACAAGTCCCGGAATGAGAATGAGGTCGGATATGCTCTGAACGCCCTGACGGAGAACGTCGTCGGCAAGCTCAAAAGCATTCTTGAGGGTTATCCTCTGCTCGCTTGCATATTTGAGTCTTTCGTTCGGAACAACTATGAGGGAGTCCACGTTTTCTCTGAGAGCCGCGATTCCTGCCTCTGCCTGCTCCATTCTCTTCTTGCCCTCAAAGGCAAACGGCTTTGTAACGATAGCCGTTGTGAGAATTCCCATGGACTTTGCTATCTCCGCAACGATAGGCGCGGCGCCCGTGCCTGTTCCGCCGCCCATTCCGGCGGTTATAAATACCATGTCGGTATCCTTTAAAACAGCCTCGATCTCTTCCCTGTTTTCCTCGGCTGCCTGTCTGCCTATCTCCGGCTTGGAGCCTGCGCCCTTGCCGTGCGTTATCTTCTCTCCTATTTTTATCTTTGTACCTGCATTGGAGAACTGAAGAACATGGTCGTCAGTATTAATCGCAACAAATTCCACGCACTGTACGCCCATTTTCACCATGCGGTTCACGGCGTTTCCGCCGCCGCCGCCGACTCCGATCACCTTAATTACCGGAATATCGTTGCCAAACTCCTTTTCAATCTCAAACGCCATTTAAACTTCCTCCTATGTGCCGCTGACGCGGCGTATAAATTGATCCTTTGATTACCTTTTAATGCGCATAGCTTAAACTATTATACTGTTACCTTATAAATTTAACACATTACCGTAAAAATTTCAATACTGTTTTACAGATTTTTTTCTGTTTTTCTTTTTTATATAAACAAAAGCCCGAAATAACGACATTTTCATTGATTTTTACGCAACAGCAGGTGTTTTTTGCTTTTTATTAATAAATATCCTCGTTCGGAGTGAATGTGTAATTCGTATCATAATCCTCCGATGCGGACGAGCTGCTAATTACGTTTCCGTATGCGTCCGTCGGATATGTGTAACGCGGAACTCCGTCGGAGTAATCCTCGGAAGAGCCGTCGTTGGAGTAATCCACGTTTGAGTCGCCGTCGTCCGAATAATCATAGCCGTAATCCTCGCTTGAGGAGCCGCTGTAATCGTATGTATATGTATCGCCGCCGTCGGAGGAGCCGTCGCTTTGAGAGCTGTCTGCCGTCGTTTCAGCCTCTGTCGCCGGCTGTGTTTCGGTCGCGTTTTCGAGATATATAGCCGGGTTCGGTCTGAAATATGACCTCTTGTTTTCGTCCTTGCAGCTCGACACGTCAAGCTCGCCCCTGTCGGTTTCGGAGAGCTTCTCGCTTATTATTATCTTTGCCGTTTTGAGCTTGTAGCTTATATCCTCCGGCAGGCCGATTATTATTTTTATCCTGTCGGAGTAGTTTATTGCTATCCTCGCCGCACTGCTCGCGTCTATCTCCTTGATGCCGGAAAACTCGTTGTCCGCAATAGCCTGAGTCACGCTCTTTATTATGGAGAGCATACCCGACTCCTTGAACTTTATGTCCTGCCCTACCTCGGATACCTTAACCGTACAGCCCTTGACGACGGGCGCGTCAAATTTATCCGGCGTTTCATTCGTCTTTTCCAGCACCTTGCCCTGCTTGCTCGCGACGATATAGCCTTCGCCGCTTTCTATTAAAAATGCCGGCTTGCTTTCCGTTACCGTTATCAGCATCGTGTTCGGAATCCTGACGGAAATCTTAGCCTCCTCGACATAAGGAAGCATACTCTCTATTCTGTCCTCGCCGGATTTTTTATCGCTCAGAAAAAGATTTTCGCCGAGCGTCAACCCGCTTGCGGATATTATATCCTGATCCGAATAGTGCTCCGCTCCCTCTACCGTGAATTTTTCACTGCGGAAAAACACCGTGAGCGACAGCGCTATGCCTATTGCGAGAAATCCCGAAACTATCGCCGCCGCTATCCCGACGTTTTTCAGCCGTCTGCGGCGGTGCGACATCGGCGCTTTTTCAAAGTCCATATCGTCGATCTGCTGCGCCTGATGCCTCTGCTTTGCCCTCCTGCGCTTCAGCTCAACCTCGTCGGTGTAAAACTCGTCGCCGTATTCCTTCTCGCTTATGAGCATTTTTTCCTTTTCGGACATCGTTTTCCTGCCCTTATTTTTTGCTCCTCTGCGTCCGCGCATATCGGCGCCTTTTTTCCCGCGCGTGAGCTTACCCTGTTCGGCTTCCCTCACCCACTCGCCCTTGCGTCTGTCGTCGGGCTGTCTGCGCCTGCCGTCCGGCCGAGGGCGCTTTGCGTTATTTACTTTGCTTTTTCCTTTGTTTTTTCCGTCGTTCATTCTCTTATTATCCATTTTTTACTTCCTACAATCTTTTTATTGACGCTCCCACCTCGGAGAGCTTTAGCTCTATATTCTCGTATCCTCTGTCTATAAAATTGATACCGTTGATTTCGGTTCTGCCGTTTGCGCACAGTCCCGCGACGACCAGCGCCGCCCCTCCTCTTAAATCAGGAGCCGCTACCCTCGCGCCGTACAGCTCGGGAACCCCCTCGACGACGGCGACCTTTCCCTCAAGGTGTATTTTTGCCCCCATTCTTTCAAGTCCGCAGACGTGCTTATATCTGTTTTCAAATATGTTCTCTACTATTATTCCCGTCCCCTTTGCCGTCGTCAGCATAGCCATTATCGGCGGCTGAGCGTCGGTCGGGAATCCAGGAAAGGGCATGGTTCGTATGAAATTCACGGCGTGCAGACGGTTTGGCGCGTCTATCAAAATCGAATTTCCCTTTTGCTTTACCGTGCACCCGCTCTCCTCAAATATAGGTATCACGCTGTTCAAATGCGACGGCACTATCCTGTCGATAAGCACTCTGCCTCCCGTTGCCGCCGCTGCCGCCATATAACTCGCCGCCGCTATTCTGTCGGGTATGATGGTGTGCATACTTCCGCTCAGGCGCTCCGCTCCGTCTATTATAACGGTGCCTTCGCCCGCTCCCGATATTCTCGCTCCGAACGAGTTCAGGCAATCGGCGAGGTCGCATATCTCCGGCTCGCGCGCCGCGTTCGTTATTATTGTCGTGCCCTCCGCAACGCACGCCGCGAGCATTATGTTCTCCGTTGCGCCGACGCTCGGAAACGACAGCGAGATCTTTGCCCCGTGAAGTCCCTGCGGCGCACGGCACTCTATTACGCCGTGCTGCTCTGTGATCTCTACTCCGAGCAGTCTCAGCGCCATAAGGTGCAGGTCTATCGGTCTAGGCCCGAGCTCGCACCCGCCCGGGTAGGTGAGCCTTGCGCTGCCAAAGCGCGCTATCAGCGGTCCGAGGAATATTATCGACGAGCGCATTGCCCTCATTAGCTCGTCGGGTATATCTGATTTGTCGGCGCATTTGCTGTCGACAAACACGGTGTCTCCGTCCTGCTTGACATAACAGCCTACATATCTGAGAATGTCGAGCGTGCTGTCGACGTCCGAAAGGTCGGGACAATTATGTATTACACTGCTGTCCCCTGTTAAAAGAGTTGCCGCCAAAATCGGCAATGCGCTGTTTTTTGCACCTTGCACTTCTATTTTTCCGCTTAATTTTCTGCGACCCTCTATTATCAGCTTTGACACAGAGAACACCCCTTAATCTAATATATAAAGACGATCGAAATGCATAATCTTTAATATATTATGAAA
>CANPZK010000118.1 GCA_947588875.1 uncultured Clostridia bacterium | reverse complement strand
TAATTTTGAGTAAACTCAAATTAATTACGGGTCATTTGATTGCGTTGTTTAATTTTCAAGGTCCTTCTGCCGCGCTGATTTTCTCAGCGGTCAGTGCCTTTTATTATATCACTGTATCCGCCGATTGTCAAGGGCTTTTTATGTTTTTTTGAAGCTCATTTTTTTCTTTCAGCGCAAAGCCAAAAGATTTTTAAGCTCCCGTCTGCCCTCGCGACAGCTTTTTTATTATATCAACACGGAGGGGGTTTGTCAACAAAATTTTCCCTTTTTTTGCGATATTTAAATTATTTGTCCTTTATATTGCAAAATACTTAATTTGCACGCTCAGATATAGCTAAAATAGCCAAATTGCCGCGCGCTTTTTCATATAATTAGTTTATGGACATTTTTCGGTCAAATGTTATAATTTATATTAGAGGTATTATTATACTTTAAATCTGTTAATTGGGAGATGCTATGCTATGAGCTGTAAACATATTATTACTGTCGGACGGCAATTCGGAAGCGGCGGAAGAATGATAGGCAGGGCTATCGCAGACGAGCTGGGAATTAAATATTACGACAAGGAGCTTATATCTCTCGCCGCCAAGGAGAGCGGATATAACCCCGAGGTATTTGAAAACATTGACGAGCGCGCGACGAACAGCCTTTTATACAGCCTGTCCATGGGAATTTACAACATGGGCAACGGGTACGCGCCGATGCAGGATATGCCCGTAAACGACCAGCTTTATCTTTTGCAGCACAAGATAATAAAGGAGATTGCCGCGAATCCGTGCGTAATAGTCGGGAGGTGCGCCGACTACATTCTGAGGAACAACAAAAATCTGCTCCGTATTTTTATATACGCGAACATGGAGGACCGCGTAAGGAACGCCGTCAAATACCACAATGTTCCTGAAAACAAAGCCGAATCGGTAATCAAAAAGACGGACAAGACGAGAGCCAACTATTACAGCTTTTACTCCAATCAAAAATGGGGCAGCCCGATAAACTACGACCTCTGCATCAACACCTCGACAATATCGAGGGACGACGCGGTAAAGCTCGTCTGCGGCATTGTGGGCTGAAATTAAAAAGCGCGAATACTTTTTATACTTTTTATACAGAGCAAAAGCCAAACCCCGAACCGAGTCGGTCGGGGTTTGGCTTTTTTATTAAATTGTGTGCCCCTAAAGCGCAGCGAGGGCGCGCGACAGCTTTCAAATTTTTTCAGCTTATCGATACTTTACGTCAGCTTGCGCTGTGCTCGCTGAGGTATTCCTCGGGATTTATCGGCTTGCCGTTTTGAGTCAATTCAAGGTGCAGGTGTATGCCGTCCTTTTTTTCGCCGGATATTTCGTCCACCGTTCCTATCACGTCGCCGGCGCTCATATGCGAGCCTATTTTAAGGCCCTCGTCCGCCTTGACTCCGCAGTAGGTCGCGACTGTGCCGTCGTTGTTTTCCGCGATTATCATGCCGCCCATCAGCTCGTCGGTCTTTATCTGCTTTATCGTTCCGCTCGTTATCATATGAACGGACGCGCCCTTTTCGCTTTTATAATCCGTTCCGCTGTGCGTGCGGAAATCGCCGAAGGTCGCCGACTTTACCGGCGTGCTGCCGCTGTACGCCTTTAAAACGTCCTTGCCCGTCGGGTAAAAGTATGAGTCGCCGTCCTCCTCAGCGTCCGTCGCGGCTTCCGCCTCCGCGTCGGTCGTCGGCGGGAGCGGTTCTTCGATTTGATTAGCCACTCTCGCGGTTTCCGGCTCGGTTGCAGGCTCGGTCGCCGCCTGAGTCTGAATACGCTCCTCATCGCCTGCGGACGGCTCCGTCGCGACCACGCTCGGCTGCATATAGTCGCTTACGGAGCTGTAAGCCGACCACACCGCCCCTATCATCGCGAGCATACACAAGGAAAATATAACGTAAAATCCCCTGTTGTTTTTTCTTCGCGCTCCGCCTTTATTTTTATTTTCAAGCTCCGGTTCTTTTTTATCCATATTTATTCCTCCGTTATTGTCAAACTGTTTTTAGCTTCTCCGTTTGCATAAATATTATTGTCACTATTTCCTGTCCTTATTCGATTGGAGAAAAAAACCGACGCGGAAAATCGAGGAACAGTCGGAGTGCGCCGTCATATCGTTAGTATGCGCCATTATTCGCCGCTCATATTCGTATTGACATATCGCCGCAGTCTGCTATAATATAAATATAATTAAAATTTAACCTCGGCGATTAAAATTAAATATGCTGTCTTCGGGGCGGGGCGAAATTCCCCACCGGCGGTGAGCACCCTCTTGTGCGAGTCCGCGAGCGAAAGCTGATTTGGTGAAATTCCAAAACCGACGGTATAGTCCGGATGAAAGAAGATAGACGCTTTTTCGCGTTTTGGCTCCGCAATTTTCCGCGGGGCTTTTTTATTTTTTATTATTTCTTTTTATTTTCCTTTTTATTATTCCTTTAGAGGTGATACGGCTTGAACGACAGTGATTATATGGCTTTAGCCCTGGAGCTTGCAAAAAAGGGCATGGGCTTCGTAAATCCCAATCCGATGGTCGGCGCGGTCATAGTCAAGGACGGGCGCGTTATAGGCGAGGGCTTTCACAAAAAATACGGCGAGCTGCACGCCGAGCGCACGGCGTTTGCAAGCTGCGCGGAGGACTGTTCGGGAGCTTGTCTATACGTCACGCTCGAGCCCTGCTGTCACTACGGCAAGACCCCGCCCTGTACCGAGGCTATAATCGAGCGCGGCATAAGCCGCGTGGTCATAGGCTCGTCCGACCCGAATCCCCTCGTCGCGGGCAAGGGCGTAAGGGCGCTGCGCGAGCGCGGCATAACCGTAATCGAGGGAGTGCTTAAAGACAAGTGCGACGAGCTGAACGAGATATTTATGCGCTATATCACCACCGGCTTGCCCTTTGTCACAATGAAATACGCCATGACTGCGGACGGGAAAATCGCCGCATACACCGGCAAATCGAAGTGGATAACGAGCGAGGAGGCGAGGGCGCACGCTCAGCTCGACCGGCTTAAGCATTCGGCCGTCATGGTCGGGATAGGCACGGTGCTTACGGACGATCCGTCTTTAACGTGCAGGCTTGAAAACGGCAGGAATCCCATAAGGATAATATGCGATTCAAGCCTTAAAACTCCGCCGGAGTGCAATATAGTAAAAACCGCCGGCGAGGTTCCGACTATCATAGCCTGCTGCAATTACGACGCGCGGAGAGCCGCCGAGCTTGAGGGCGCGGGGTGTAAGATAATAAAGACCGCGCCGCAGGACGGGCGCGTTGACCTCAGGGAGCTCATGCGGATACTCGGCGAGGAAAAAATCGACAGTATTCTCTTAGAGGGCGGCGGCGAGCTGAACTGGTCGGCTCTCGAAGGCGGCATTGTTTCAAAGGTGAAAGCGTATATCGCGCCGAAAATTTTCGGCGGCAGCTCGGCAAAGACTCCCGTCGCGGGCTTGGGCGCCGCCTCTCCCGACGAGGCGTTTATGCTCGGAAGTCCAAAAATAAGCCGCGTCGGCGACGATATTCTGATAGAAAGCAGGGTTTTGAATGTTTACGGGAATAGTTGAGGAAACAGGCTCCGTTCGCGCAGTTCATCACGGCTCCGATTCCTCGTTTATCAAAATATGCGCCAAAAAGGTGCTTTCCGATATTCACACGGGCGACAGCATAGCCGTCAACGGAGTGTGCCTCACGGTCACGGACTTCGGCGGCGACTGCTTCAAGGCGGACGTGATGAACGAAACGCTCAGGCGTTCGTCGCTCGGCTCGCTGAAAAACGGGAGCAGAGTGAACCTTGAGCGGGCGATGTCGGCAGACTGCCGCTTCGGGGGGCATATAGTGTCGGGCCATATAGACGGCGTCGGCGCGATAACCGAAATTAAAAGCGACGGAATCGCCGTTTGGTACACTGTGTCGGCGGATAAAGGGATTTTAAGGTATATAGTGGAAAAAGGCTCCATCGCCATTGACGGGATAAGCCTGACGGTCGCCGAGGTGAGCGAGAGCAATTTTAAGGTTTCGGTTATACCCCACACCGCCGCGCAGACAATACTGTCGGACAAGGCGGTCGGGGATATGGTTAATATTGAAAACGACATTATAGGCAAGTATGTCGAAAGGCTTATACGCCCTTATCGCTCCGAGGAAGACTCTCCTAAGCGTGGCGTTACGATGGAGCTTTTAAATAAATACGGCTTTTAAACAAGGAGTGTGAAAAAAATGTTTGAGTACAACACGGTTGACGAGGCTTTAACCGCCCTCAGGAACGGGGAGATAATCCTCGTTACGGACGACGAGAACCGCGAAAACGAGGGAGATATGATTTGCGCCGCCGAGTTTGCGACGACAGAGAACGTTAATTTTATGGCTACAAACGCCAAGGGGCTTATATGTATGCCGATGAGCGAGGAGATATGCCGCGCCCTGGGACTTCCGCAGATGGTCGAAAACAACACGGACAATCACTGCACCGCCTTTACCGTTTCTATCGACCACGTCGACACCACCACGGGAATTTCCGCCGCCGAGCGCGGCTTTACCGCGAGAATGGCTGTTGACGAGTCCGCAAAGCCGGAGGATTTCAGGCGGCCGGGGCATATGTTCCCGCTTATGTCAAAGAAAAACGGCGTGCTTGAGCGCAGCGGCCACACCGAGGCGACAGTTGACCTCATGCGCCTTGCGGGACTGAAGGAGTGCGGGCTATGCTGTGAAATAATGCGCGGCGATGGCACTATGATGAGAGCCGCCGAGCTTCAGCAAAAGGCCGGGGAATGGGGAATGAAATTCATCACAATAAAATCGCTTCAGGAGTACAGAAAGTGCCATGACAAGCTCGTTGAGAGGATAGCCTCCCCCACTCTGCCGACCAAGTACGGAATATTCCGCGCTTACGGCTATATAAACAAGCTCAACGGCGAGCATCACGTCGCCCTTGTAAAGGGTGATATTGGCGACGGCGAGGACATACTCTGCCGCGTTCATTCGGAATGTCTTACGGGCGACACCTTCGGCTCGCTCAAATGCGACTGCGGCCAGCAGCTTGCCGCCGCTCTGACTCAAATTGAAAAGGAGGGGCGCGGAGTTCTGCTTTATATGCGGCAGGAGGGGCGCGGCATAGGGCTTATAAACAAGCTCCGCGCTTACGAGCTTCAGGAGCAGGGCATGGACACGCTCGACGCGAATTTGGCTCTCGGCTTTCCCGCCGATATGCGCGAATACTACATCGGCGCTCAGATACTCAGGGATTTGGGCTGCAAAACGCTCAGACTGCTGACAAACAATCCCGACAAGGTTTACGGCCTGCGTGATTTTGGGCTTGAGATAAAGGAGCGCGTGCCGATACAAATGGACGCGAACGATTACGACCTGTTTTACCTCAAAACAAAGAAGGACAGAATGGGGCATATTCTTGATTATTGACTCTCGCCGACCGCAGTCGTCGCTGCTTGGCAGCAGCTCCGACTGCTAATATATATATTTTTTCTATTTGCAGGAGGAGCTTCGCTCCTCCTGCACCTCCACCTTTTCGCTCAGAGAATATTTTTAGTGTCACTCTCTGCGACGAAGCTGATTTGTATATATAAAAGCTCGACTTAAGAAAAAATCTTTTAAATAAAAGCGGGGCTTGT
>CANPZK010000117.1 GCA_947588875.1 uncultured Clostridia bacterium | reverse complement strand
TTATCGAGGAGAAGTCTTTTTTTATCGTCTGTGCTTTCGGGAACCGGAGAGCCTGTCAGACTCGACAGCACTCGCCAAAACCTGTTTTGCGGGTGGCCGTAAAAAAATTTAACCTCCCTCGATTTCACCGACGGGAACGAGCCCAATATAAGTATTTTTGAATTTTTATCCCATACCGGGTCAATGTTATGTAATTCCATAATGCTGCCGCCTCCCTGCCTTCGATAAGGGTTCTTGTTGCTTGTCCGTATATGACTTGATAATATTATTGCATTTTTGGAGCCGCGCCGCAATAGCTCGGAGCTTTGTTTTTATTTTGGCGGCTCGCCGACCGCAGCTTTACCGACTTCCGCCGGTAAAGCTGCTGCTTTAATATCAGATGTAATGCGGGGGAGCTCCGCTCCCCCGCAGCCCCCTCCCTGCTCGCTCAAGGATTTGCTTTTATCTCCGCTCCCTGCCGCGAAAATCCTTTGAGTGAAAAGCAGAGTTTGTGAACGGCGCAAATAGTTAAATCAAAAAATAAACTTTTGAGCAAGCAAGCGAAGCATTAAAGCGGCGCGAACAGTCAAATCAAAAATAAACCTTTGAGCAAGCAAGCGGGCTTTAGAGCGGCGCGAACAGTCAAATCAAAGCAAGCAAGAGGGGCATTGGAACGGCGCAAACAGTTAAATCAAAAAATAAACCTTTGAGCGAAAGGCGGGGGTCTTAGGGGGAGCGCCAGCTCCCCCTAAATAAACTATATAATTTTAAGCAGCAGCCGTGCCGGCGCAAGTCGGCACGACTGCGGTCAACGAGCGGCAGTTTTAGGGCGCAAGCCCAAAAATAAAGCAGGCGGCGGAGGAAACCCCTCCGCCGCCTTTGTTGACCGCCTTATCAGCAGCCGCAGCCGCAACCGTTGTTAGATGCTTCGCTTACGCCGTTGTTACCGCAGCAGCTGAAGAGAATAACAAGAAGAATTATCCATGAGCAGCAGTTATTGCCAAATCCACACATTGTCGTTTTCCTCCTTTCGTTGGTTACATTATCATTATATTTACAGGCGGCAAATGTGTTACAAAGAGATTTTTGCAGACGAAAAAATATCCGGAGCGGGCGACAATTAAAAATATTTGTTAAATCTTCCTCCGCTCGTTGAAATATCATAAATATTTTGATATAATAAAGTGATTTAAAGTTCTGAGCGCATAGCCGAAGCGGCGGCTCTCCGGTGCAAAGCGACGCGCAATAAAAGCAAACGGTGGAATGAATGAGGATAAGAAAAAAGAAATGGGCTCAGCCGGAGCTTGACAGGTGCGAATTTTATTCAAAATCGCCCGAGGAGAGCGCGGGAAAATGGAAAAGAGAATTTAAAAGGGAACAGCCGCTCCATGTTGAGCTGGGATGCGGAAAGGGAAACTTCGTCGCGCGGTGCGCGCTCGACAATCCCGATATAAACTTCCTTGCGATAGACATAAAGAGCGATATGCTCGGGGTGGCTCGGAGAACGATAGTAAAGCGGTTTGAGGACAGCGGGAGAGAGGCGGACAACGTGATACTCGCGGCGTACAATGTCGAGCAAATCGACAAGGTGCTGAAGCCGGAGGACAGGGTAGAGAGAATATACATAAACTTCTGCAATCCGTGGCCGAGGGAAAAGCACAAAAAGCGCAGGCTGACCTTTCCGAGAAAGCTGAATATGTATAAGGAGTTTCTCGTCGACGGAGGGGAGATACGCTTCAAAACTGACGACGAGGAGCTTTTCAGGGAGAGCCTGGAGTACCTTGACAGCTGCGGCTACGAAATATATTTCAAATCGGAGGATCTGCACGGCGAGCCGGAGGACAGACTGCCGGACGGCTTTGTGAATTATATGACGGAGCACGAGAAGATGTTTACGGAGATGGGCAGACCGACCTACTGCTGCTTTGCGAAAAATAAAGGATAAAAAGAAAAACGTAAAACATAAAACAAAAGATAAAACGTCGGCAATCGACAATGAAAATCATATCCGGCGCTTGACGGAAAGGGGGCGGACGTATGAGAAAAATAAATAAAAGACTGAGGGCGCTCGCGGCTGTTCTGTCGCTCGCTCTGCTGGCGCTTACCGGCTGTACCTCGAGCGGCTTTGACAACTCGAACCTGCTGCGCCCGCCAAAGACGACCGGCGACAAGGCGAAGATACAGAGCATAATCGAGCATAAGGCGGGCGGCGACTACACGCTGAAATATCCGCAGAATGGAAACTACCGCTCCGCGATAATATACGAGGATCTCGACGGCGACAAAACGGAGGAAGCGATAGTCTTTTACAAGCCGTCGGGCGACAAGGAAACGACGCATATACTCCTGATAAAGAACTTCTCCGGCGTATGGAAGGACGTCGGGGACTATTCGAGCCGAAGCAGTGAGGTCGATAAGGTGGAGATAGGCGATGTAACGGGCGACGGCGCGAACGAGGTGGTGGTCGGCTGGAACAACGGCTCTGGCAACCTTTGCACGCTGAGCGTATATGTCGCGGGCAAAAAGACTACCGCAGAGCTGAAGGCGGAGGACACGTTCAATCAGTTTCTCATTGCCGATATGACGGGCGAGGGCAAAAACAGCATAATGCTCTTTTCTGTCGTGGACCAGAACGCCGACGCGAACGCAAAGATGCTCCAGTACAACAGCGAAACAAACACGCTGTTCACCCGCTCCTCGGTAGCCATGAGCAATTACGCAAACGTTTACCTTAATCTGAGCTTCGGCAGGGCGACGAAGGAACAGGCGGGAGTTTTCGCGGATACAATAAACGTGAATAACGAGAGCGAAACGCAGTTTATATATTGGGACAAGAAAAAGGCGAGCCTTGCAAACCCGCTTAACACCCAGACGGGCAGTGTTGCTACCAATCCGTCGCTTAGAAGCTCGGCGGAGAATCTTTGCGCCGATATTAATTCGGACGGGCTGATAGAGATACCCACAATGACGCTTATGCCGCACAACGCGTCCGAAAACGTAAATCTTGTGGCGTTTCGGACGACGTGGAACCGCTTTGACCCGGAAAAGGGAGAGCTGTCGCCGATACTTGAAACGGTAACGGATATGCAGCTCGGATATTACTTCGTTATTCCGGCGGAGTGGAGGAACAGGACTACGGCGAGAGGCTCGCGGCTTGGGAATGCCGTTACGTTTTATATGTGGAACGAGCAGGACGGCGGGAACGAAAACGGCGGCTCGGCCGACGGCTCGGCTCCGGGCGGCAGTCTTGGCGACAGGCTTTTGACCATTCAGGTGTTTACGGCGCAGGAGTGGACTGCGTCGCAGAGCAAGGATTATATAGAGATAGGCGATTACGGCGAGAGCGTTTACGCGGTGAATATTCCCGCAGAGACAAAGGACACAAAGGGGATAGCGATGTCGCTTAACAAGATGCCGGATTACTTTGTGATGTTAAATAATAAATAATTTTTAAAATAATTTTTTGCAGAGCGATATGAGAGGACGGTTAAAATGAAAAAAATACTTGTATGCGAGGACGAGGCGGTAATCCGCGATTTTGTCGTGATAAATCTCACGAGAGCGGGCTACAATGTGGTAGAGGCGGACTGCGGCGAGGAGGCTCTGAAAAAATACGAGGAGCACAACGGGGATTTCGACGTTGCCATTCTCGATATAATGATGCCCGGGATAGACGGCTTTACGGTGTGCAAGGAGCTTCGCAGCCGCAACGGCGGGATTGGTATAATAATGCTCACGGCGAAAACTCAGGAGATGGACAAGGTTACGGGGCTGATGCTCGGCGCCGACGACTATGTAACAAAGCCGTTCAGCCCGTCGGAGCTTGTCGCAAGGGTGGATTCCCTCCACCGCCGCGTGATGCTCGCGCAGGAGAGAAACAAGGCGAGCTACAAGGAGGAGCTTGAGTCGGGCGACTTCATATTGAATTTGCGCAACCGCGCTCTGCTCAAAAACGGCAAGATGATAGAGCTTACTCAGGTTGAATTTCAGATAATGGAATACTTCTTCTCAAACCCGGGGGTCGCCCTCGACAGGACAGATATTCTCAACCACGTCTGGGGCGAGGCTTACGTCGGCGAGGAGAAGATAGTGGACGTTAATATACGCAGGCTCAGAATGAAGATCGAGGACGAGCCGAGCAACCCGAAATATATAGTTACCGTGTGGGGACTCGGTTACAAATGGGACGCCGAGAACAAGAGAAGCGGAAAGTAAGGGCTGCCGCGTACGGTAAAAATTGCGAAAGGGGGAGAAGCGGTGAAAAGGCTTAACAGCTGGCGCAAGGGCAGCATAACGAAGCGGTGGATAGTAAACAGCCTCGGCGTATTTATATTTATAATTGTAATGCTCGTAATCGCGCTTTCGTTTGCGATACGCAACTTTTATTACAACGGAATACAGCAGACTATTTCCGTGCGCAGCAACGAGCTTGTAAACTTCTTCGGAACGTACTACCTCTCCGCCGACGAAAACAGCTTTGCGCAGACTGCCCGCAGCTACGTCGCCGCCTTTCCCGACAAGGAGCTTATGGAGCTTCTCATTATCAACTCGGACGGAGAGGTTATAATAACCTCGACGGGCTTTTTCCCCGACGAAAACGAGGCTATGCCCGACTATGAGAGCGCGCTCGAAAGCGACGATATGTTCGCGGTGTGGAACGGCAAGCTCAACAGCGGCGAGAGCGTTATGGCTGTCACGCGCGTTATTGAGACGACCGGCGGGCAGACGATAGGCGCGGTGAGATACATAGTGTCGCTCGAGGCGGCAAACAGGAAGATATTTGTCTCCGTTTCCGCAATTGTATTCGCCGCTCTCGTCATAGTTTACTTTATCATAAATTCCGGCGCGTACTTTATCCGCTCGATCGTAATGCCGGTTCGGGAGCTTTCAAAGACCGCGCGGCGAATAGCCGAGGGGGATTTTGAAACGGCTGTCGATAAGATGTACGACGACGAAATAGGCGATTTGAGCGACAGCATAAATTATATGGCAAAGGAGCTTGCCGCGGCGGAAAAGCTGAAAAACGACTTTATCTCGTCCGTGTCGCACGAGCTTAGAACGCCGCTCACGGCGATAAAGGGCTGGGCTGAAACCATGAGGGACGTGGACGCATACGACCCTATGATAATGAACAAGGGAATGAGCGTAATTGTCGGCGAGTCGGAGAGGTTGACCGGCATAGTCGAGGAGCTTCTGGACTTTTCGAGAATACAGGACGGCAGAATGCAGCTTATGATGGACAAGATAGATCTGCTTGCCGAGCTTGACGAGGCGATCTATATGCTTCGTGAGCGCGCCCTCAGCGAAAACAAGCACCTGCTCTACGACGAGCCGGACTTTATCCCGCCCGTTATGGGTGACAAGAACAGGATAAAGCAGGTGTTTATAAATATAATAGACAACGCTCTTAAATACACTCCGTCGAGCGGCGTTATCGGCATACAGGTGACGAGCGACGCGGACAACGTGACGATAACAATAAGCGACAACGGCTGCGGGATTCCCGCCGAGCATTTGCCGAGGATAAAGGAGAAGTTCTACAAGGCGAATCAGACGATAAGGGGCAGCGGCATAGGGCTTGCCGTTGCCGACGAGATAATGCAGCTTCACAACGGCTCTCTCACTATCGAGAGCACGGAGGGTGTGGGGACGACGGTTATACTTGTTTTCCCCGTGCTCAAGGAGGAGGACGACGGAGCGGCGCC
>CANPZK010000116.1 GCA_947588875.1 uncultured Clostridia bacterium | reverse complement strand
CAAATATTGAAATAAAAGCTCTATTTAAATATAATTTTAGAATTTCGCCTTTTAGGGCGTATTCCGGGGTGATAGTATTGAGTTCTTCAACAATAGCCGCAATATCAACCGCTCAGGGGGCAGGCGGTATCGGCGTTATAAGAATAAGCGGAGATAATGCCCTAACCGTCGCCGACAGAGTTTTTAAGGGCGTAAACGGCAGAAGTCTTTCGGAATATAAGGGATATACCGCAGGCTTCGGTCATATCTATGACGAAAATGAGAGGATAGACGAGGCGGTCGCCCTTGTGTTCAGGGCTCCCCACAGCTATACGGGAGAAGATGTTGTGGAGCTTTCTTGTCACGGCGGAGTTTATATTACAAAGCAGGTGCTGAGGGCTGTATTTTCCGCGGGAGCCGTTCCCGCCGAGGCGGGCGAGTTTACAAAGCGCGCCTTTCTCAACGGAAAGCTCGACCTGACAGAGGCTGAGGCGGTTATGAATATAATATCCGCTCAGAGCAGATCCGCCGCGCGCGCGGCTTTAAGCTGCAAGGAGGGCGGGCTGAGCAAAAAAACAGATGAGATTTGCTCCGCGCTTATAGACACGGCGGCGCACATCTCGGCGTGGGTGGATTTTCCCGAGGAGGACGTGCCCGAGCTTGAAAACGACAGGCTGATTTCTGATTTTAATTCCGCAAGGGACGCTTTAAATGCTTTAATATCCGACTACGACGCGGGAAAGGCCGTAACGCAGGGAATAGACACGCTCATAGTCGGAAAGCCGAATGTGGGAAAATCGACCCTGATGAACCTGCTTTCCGGCTGCGAAAGGTCGATAGTGACGGATATTCCGGGAACCACGAGAGATATAATCGAGGAAACGGTAAATATAGGAAACGTAATTTTGCGCTTATCCGACACCGCCGGACTTAGGGAAACGGACAATATAGTTGAAAAAATCGGCGTGGAGCGCACAAGAAAAAGACTTGAGGAATGCGGGCTTATTATCGCCGTGTTTGACGGCTCCAAGCCGCTTGATTTCGAGGATATGAAGCTGCTTGAGCTTGCCGGCGGCACGCCGGCTGTCGCGGTCGTCAATAAGAGCGACAAGGAGCAGCTTGCCGACGTTGAAACGATAAGAAAGTACATACCGTCCCTTATAGAAACATCGGCAAAGAACGGCGAAGGATTAACATTGCTCGCGGAGAATGTGGAAAAGATTTGCGGAACTCAGAATTTTAATCCCTCTGCCCCGTTGATAGCAAATGAAAGACAGCTTTTCAAAATAAAAACGGCGCGTTCCGCCATTGACGAGTGCATATCGGCGATTGAAGCGGGCTTCGGACTCGACGCTGTTGCCGTCGCGCTGAACGACGCGATAGACAGCCTTTTGGAGCTCACGGGGAAAAAAGCCGCCGACACTGTTATTGATACTGTATTTGAGACGTTTTGCGTAGGAAAATAATGTAAGGAGCTTTTAATTATGGGTTATGAAGCCGGAAAATACGACGTTGCCGTCATAGGAGCGGGTCACGCGGGAATAGAGGCGGGGCTTGCCGCCGCAAGGCTCGGGTGCAGAACAGCCGTGTTTACTATAAATATGGACGCTGTCGGCAACTGCCCGTGCAATCCCTCTATCGGAGGAACCGCAAAGGGCCATCTTGTCAGAGAAATAGACGCTCTCGGCGGAGAAATGGGAAAGACGGCGGACGAGTGCTTTTTACAGATGAGAATGCTAAACCGCGGCAAGGGGCCTGCTGTTCACTCGCTGAGAGCGCAGATAGACAGGAGAAAATACTCAACCGTTATGAAGCATAAGCTCGAGCTGCAAAAAAATCTTGATTTGCGGCAGGCGGAGATAGTATCAATAGAAAAAAGCGGCGACAAATGGCTTTTGGAAACAAGAATGAACGCCGTTTTTGAGTGCGCCGCAGTTATTATAGCTACCGGCACCTTTTTGGGCGGAAAAATATATGTCGGCGACGTTTCGTTCGAGAGCGGTCCCGACGGGATATTTCCCGCGTCATATCTTGGGGAATCTATAAGAAGGCTCGGCATAGAAACGCGGCGATTTAAGACGGGTACCCCCGCAAGGGTGCTGAGATCCTCGATAGATTTTTCACAGCTTGAGGTTCAGCGCGGCGACGAGCCGCCCGTTCCCTTCTCATATGATACGGACTCGCTCGGCGAAAATAAGGTTGTGTGCCATATAAGCTACACAAACGAGCGCACCAAGGATATAATATTGAAAAATATCCACCGCTCGCCGCTTTACGGCGGAAAAATCGAGGGCGTGGGCCCGCGCTACTGTCCGAGCATAGAGGATAAAATAGTTCGCTTTGCCGACAAGCCACGGCACCAGCTTTTTATTGAGCCGTGCGGACTTGACACCGAGGAGATGTATATTCAGGGAATGTCCTCCTCTCTGCCGGAGGACGTTCAGCTCGATTTCTATCACACTATAAAGGGCCTTGAAAACGCCCTTATAATGCGCAGCGCGTATGCGATAGAGTACGACTGTATAGACCCGCTCCAGCTCGATTCAACGCTTGAATTTGCGGAATTTCCCGGATTGTACGGAGCGGGACAGTTTAACGGAAGCTCGGGCTATGAGGAGGCCGCCGCCCAGGGGCTTATTGCGGGAATAAACGCGGCACTCAAAATTCAGGGCAGAGAGCCGTTTATACTCGACAGGGCGAGCTCATATATAGGAACGCTCATAGACGACTTGGTTACAAAGGGCGTTTCCGACCCTTACAGAATGATGACATCCAGAAGCGAGTACAGGCTTATCCTCCGCCAGGACAACGCCGACACGCGTCTTACTCCGCTCGGCAGGGAGCTTGGTCTTATATCCGACGAGAGATGGCGCAAATTCAACGAAAAGCAGGAGCTTAAAAGAAATGAATACAAAAGGCTCCGGCAGACTGTTGTGCCGCCGAGCGAGGAGCTGAACGACATACTTGTTTCACGTGAAACATCGACTGTGAGTACGGGAATAAGGCTTATAGAGCTGATAAAGCGGCCACAGCTCGGATATGAGGCGCTGAAGGCAATAGATAAGGACAGGCCGGAGATTGACTCGAATATATTCGAGCAGGTGGAGATCGAGGTAAAATACGAGGGATATATAAAGAGGCAGGAGGCTCAGATAGAGCAGATGCGCCGTCTTGAGGGCAAATCGCTGCCAAAGGGCATAGACTACGGCGAAATCAGCGGCTTGCGGCTTGAGGCTCAGGAGAAGCTCAACAAAATAAAGCCGCAAAATCTCGGACAGGCGTCGAGGATAAGCGGGGTAAGCCCCGCCGATATTTCGGTTTTGGTAATTTGGCTTTCACAGCGGAAAAAGGACTGATATTATGACCACTGCACAGCTAACGGCTGAGCTTACGAAAAAAAGCGGACTTAGCTTAAATCGGGAGCAGACGGAGAAGCTCGAAATATTTGAGAGGCTGCTGCTCGAATGGAATAAAAAAATGAACCTGACTGCGATAACAGACAGCGAGGGCATAGCGGTAAAGCATTTTTATGACAGTCTTACTCCGCTGATGCACGTTGATATTCCAAAAAATTCGACTGTTATCGACGTTGGAACCGGCGCGGGATTCCCGTCGATACCGCTTGCGATAGTCAGGAGCGATCTGAGCTTTACTCTGCTCGACAGCTTAAACAAGAGGCTTGTGTTTCTCGGAGAGGTGGCTCGGGAGCTTGGGATCAAAGTCCGGCTTATACATATGAGGGCGGAGGACGCTGCACGTGACGCTGAGTTAAGAGAGAAATTTGACGTTTCAATATCGCGGGCAGTGGCGGCGATGCCGGTGCTCTGCGAATACTGCATACCGTTTGTGAAAAAGGGCGGAATGTTTATCGCGATGAAGGGCGCCAATGCGGATATTGAGATGGCTCAGAGCGAAAACGCCGTAAGGCTTCTCGGCGGGGAGGTTGAAAAGGAGATCAGGCTCACCCTGCCCGACGGCAGTGAAAGGGCTATTGAAGTTATAAGGAAAAAGAATTTTACACCGAAGGCATATCCGAGGCACGGTTCGAAAATCTCGAAGAGACCGTTATAGGGTTTAAGCGGGAGAGGAGTTTATGATGCGGCTGTCGCGGCGCTCGTTTTTTCACTGTGCGTGCGGCGGGCTCATTCGGGCGGCGACCGGCGCGGCGGAGCCGCGCGGAAAAATGCGGCGGGGCAGGTCCTTTTACAGAGGCAGGGATTTGTTCCGCCGCATTTTTTGCCCCTCCCCGCCGGAGGCGGGGAGGGGCGGGTCGCCGCCCGGGACTCTGTTACGCGCACAAGCTTAAAAAAACAAACGCGACAGCAAAAAACTCTGAGCGTGATACAATCACAAAATAAATTAAAAAAATTTTTTTAGCGCCTAAATTTTGACATAATACTCCCGCCAGCCCTGATATTATAGTCTTGCAAGGACAAGCCAAGAAAAAAATTACGGAGGTGCCGGTATGCTTTTTCAAACAAGAGAAGAAAACAAGCTGACAAGCCTGTCAATATCGCAAATAAACCAGAACCGTTTTCAGCCCCGCGAGGACTTTGACCGTGAAGAACTGCTAAAGCTTGCCGCGAGCATTGAAGTAAACGGTCTTATCCAGCCGATAGTGGTGCGCAGAATCTCCCCCGAGGGTTACGAGCTCGTCGCGGGCGAGCGCCGGTTAAGAGCCTGCGTTATGGCGGGCCTGACTAAAATTCCCGCTGTTGTGATAAACTGCACACAGCGTCAGAGCGCGGTGTTTGCCCTCGTTGAGAACCTTCAGCGCCTTGATTTAAATATGTTCGAACAGGCGCGGGCAATAAGGCGAATACTCTTAGACTGCCGAATGACGCAGGAACAGCTTGCGCGTCAGCTCGGGAAAAATCAAAGCACGATAGCCAATAAGCTCAGACTTTTGCGCCTTGAGGACGAGGAGCAGGAGCTAATACTGAAATTCGGACTTTCGGAGCGGCACGCAAGGCTCTTTCTCAAGGTTTCCGACGATAAAAGGATAGATTGCATAAAACGCGCCGCAAAATATAATATGAATGTGGCGCAGACGGAAAAAATGATAAATAATATGAAAGAGGAGCGGGACGAGGAAGAGGAAAAGACCACCAATCGCCCGAAAATCGTATTCAAAGATGTAAGGATATTTATGAACACCATAAACAAGGCGATAGAAACGATGAAACAGAGCGGGGTAAACGCCGCTTTAATGAAAAAAGAAAACGACGAATATATAGAATACACGGTAAAGATACATAAAAACGGGACGGCGGTATCCACAAAAAAGACCGCATAATTAAATCAGCGTACGACTTTTTATTCATACCCATTTCCTTATCTGAACCCCTTATGCAGAGAGCCTCGGAGAAATCCGGGGCTCTTTGCGTGTGTGTAAGAAAAGACAGGGGAAATTTTTGAAAAGGCAAGCGACGGCTGTCGCAGGCGCACGAGGATAATTTTGAGCGGCGTAATACCTTGGGCGGCGCCCGCGCGCGGCTGCGCCGCGCCGAAAACGCGGCGCAGCCTCCCTGCCCCGACCAAATCAGCCCGCCCCGCCGCGTTTTTGCAAATTTTCGCCGCCGCGAAAATTTGCCGGGCGCCGCCCCCCCTCCGGCACAATGTCAAAACGCGAAAACGCGACAGCCTTCCCAACGTTTCACGTGAAACAAAAAATAACTCTATCTTCAAAAAACTCTTTAAATACCGCCGGTTCCGTGATATAATAGTA
>CANPZK010000115.1 GCA_947588875.1 uncultured Clostridia bacterium | reverse complement strand
GCCGCAGTAAACTATACCGACCGCGAAACGCCGTGGACGAGAATTATCGAGCATAAGTGGTTTGAGTTCGGCAAGGATGAAAACGGCTGCGAGCTGCCCAAAACTGTAATAAGCCGCGAATACAGCTCCGAGTGGAAACCGGGGGACGAGCCATACTACCCCGTAAACGACGAGAAGAACAACGGGCTTTATTTGGAGTATAAAAGGCTCGCGGACAAAGAGAAAAACGTCATATTCGGCGGCAGACTTGCCGAGTATAAATATTACGATATGGACGCGGTTATAGCGTCGGCGCTTGAAATGGGCAAAAATGTTATTGGCTGAGCGCTATTTGGGCTCGGGCGATTTTAGCAAAATAGGAAAAATAGCAAAAATAAAGACTAAATGGAGGAAATTAATATGTTTAAAAAACCTTATGTAATAGCCGAGGCAGGCTGCAACCACATGGGACAGATGGAGATAGCCAAGGATCTCATCAGAACGGCTGCGCACTTTTGCAAAGCAGACGCGATCAAATTCCAAAAGCGCTGCCCAAGGGAGCTGCTTACCGAGGAACAGTATAACGCGCCGCACCCTAACCCCGTAAATTCATACGGCGATACCTACGGCGCGCACAGAGAATTTTTGGAGTTCACCGTAGACCAGCACGCACAGCTCAAGGAATGGTGCGAGGAGGCGGGAATAACATATTCGACTTCTGTATGGGATATGACGAGCGCAAAGGAAATAGCCTCGCTGAAGCCTGAGTTCATAAAAATCCCCTCGGCCTGCAATACGCACTTTGAGATGCTCCAGTGGCTCTGTGACAATTATCAGGGAGAGATCCAGCTTTCTTTCGGTATGACCAGCCACGACGAGGAGGAGCAGATAGTAAAGCTGTTTGAAAGTAACGGCAGAGCCAAGGATTTAGTCCTTTTTAACTGCACATCGGGCTATCCCGTTCCGTACAAGGACGTTTGCCTGCTTGAAATCACCCGTATGCGTCAGGCTTATGAGGATAGGGTAAAGGCAATCGGCTTTTCCGGACATCATCTCGGAATAGCGGTAGACGTCGCCGCTTATACCCTCGGGGCGAGCGTCATAGAGCGACACTATACTATCGACCGCACATGGAAGGGAACGGATCACGCCGCTTCGCTGGAGCCGGAGGGAATACGCGACCTCGTGAAGGAGCTTAACGCGGTACACGACGCGCTTGCTTATAAAGAAACGGAAATACTTCCGATAGAGCAGGTGCAGAGGGACAAGCTCAAATACCGCAAGCATTAAAATACAAAAACCGGGTGAGAAAATGAAAGAGAAATTATCGCGCTTTATCGTTTCGCCGGATATATCGGTTTCTGAGGCGCTGAAAAAAATAGATGAAAATAAAAAGGGCTTTGTTTTAGTACTTGATGAGAACGACGTTGTGCTTGGAACTCTTACCGACGGAGATATAAGACGTTTTTATCTCAAAGAGAATACCTTTGAAACAGGTATAGAGGGCGCGTATAAGAAAAAATATATAGCGCTTACCGTAGACGACGGGCTTTCCTTGGCGATAGATTTGTTCAAAAATAATTCCATAGAGTTTTTGCCGATATTGGACGAGAATAAAAGACTCGTTAATATTATAACAAAAAGGCAAATGCACTCGCTTCTCCTTCAGGACATACAAGCCGATCTTACTTATGATTTTCTAACGCTTGACGAGGATATAGTGGACTATGAAATATTTCAAAGACCGTGGGGCTTCTACAAGACCACCGTTTTCAACGAGTATTTCCAGTCCAAGGTTATCAGCGTGCGGCCAAACTCTCAATTAAGCCTTCAATCGCATAACCACCGGGAGGAGCACTGGGTCGTAGTCCACGGCGAGGGAACTGTGCAAATAGGAGAGTCCGTAATTGAGGTAAAGTGCGGCAGCTATTTGTTTATACCCAAAGGGTGTAAGCACAGGCTTGTAAACAGCAATGATAAGGAATCGCTTATTATTACAGAGGTGCAAATCGGCGACTATCTCGGCGAAGACGATATAATTCGCTATGAGGACATTTACGGCAGGGCATAAGCGAGCCGTGCCGAAAGGAGCAAATAAATGAAAAACGATATTTTATCTGCAATCACAAAGAACACTGTATATGCGATTATTCCCGCGCGTTCCGGCAGTAAGGGTGTAAAAAATAAAAATATAAAATGTCTGTTGGGTTATCCGATGCTTGCATACTCAATAGCGGCAGCAAAGCTTTCTCAGGGAATTGACAGAGTTATTGTATCAACAGATTCAGAACGCTATGCGGAAATAGCAAAATATTACGGAGCAGAAGCTCCGTTTATTCGTCCGGCTGAATTGGCGGACGATAACGCAAAGGATATTGACTTTATGGAGCATCTTATAAATTGGCTGTATGAAAATGAAGGAAGGGTGCCGGAGTGGTTTGTTCACCTAAGACCCACTTATCCGTTAAGAGATCCAAAAGTAGTTGAAAAAGCAATTTATACTATGAAGAGTGACAGCAGTGCCTCCAGTCTGCGATCAGCACACATAGCGAGCGTATCTCCGTTTAAATGGTTTTTGCGCAGTAATGACGGTTACTTTCAGCCTATGTACGATGATATGACATTGGATGATACAAATAAGCCGCGGCAGATATTTCCGGACGTATATATTCCCGACGGCTATGTGGACCTGCTCAGCACAAGCAACATAGTGCGAAATGATACTATACACGGCGATAAAATGATAGGATTTGTCGTTGAAGACGGAGTAGATGTCGACACCGTAAAGGATTTTGAGAAATTGGAGGAAATAATGCCGCAACAGGACAATCCTATCATTTCATATTTAAGAGAAAACTTCAAGCCGTTGGAGGAGGTCGGGCTATGAAAAAAATACTTATTACAGGGTTGGGCAGCATAGGACAAAGGCACCTTAGAAATATTAAGCGTGTGTATGGAGATTCATTTGAGGTGATTGCCTATCGAACAAGGCGTTTACAGCAGACATTTTCTGACAATATGACCATACGCGATGGAGTGAATCTTGAAGATGAATATGATTTAAAGGTCTTTACCGATTTGGATAAGGCGTTGGAAGAAAAGCCCGATGCGGCGTTTATAACAAATATCACTTCAAAGCATATGGACACGGCTTTAGCTTGTGCAAAGGCCGGATGCGACTTGTTTATAGAAAAGCCTCTTTCGGATTCTATGGATAATATTGAAGAACTGAAAAGGCTTGCCGATGAAAAGAAACTGAAAATTTTTATGGGCTTTCAAAACAGGTATCATATATGTATAAAAAGAGCCAAAGAGCTACTGTCAAAAAATGCAATAGGAACGATATTATCTGTCGATTGTGAATTCAGCGAACGTGTGACGACTATGCACAGTTATGAGGATTACAGGCAAACGTATATGGCGCGTTCCGATATGGGCGGCGGACCGATTTTAAATCTTCAGGTTCATGATTTGGATTTGCTGAGATATATGTTTGGCGAACCGATAGATGTATTTTCTTTAAATATAAAAAGCAACGCATTAGATATAGACGTTGAATCGGGTACGTCGTCTATATACAGATTTATAAATGCGGATAATAACGCATTCCCTGTTTATACGCATACTGATTTTTTGCAGTATCCTCCGGCACATAGATTTAAAATAGTAGGCGAATGCGGAAGAATAGAGATAGACATGAACTCGGCTGCCTTAAAATTGGTTGTTGACGGAGAAACAGCTTCAAATATAACATACAAGGATTTCCAAAGAAACGATATGTTTATTGAAGAATTAAAAGACTTTATTGATTGCCTTGAACAAAGCAAGGAAAGCAAAATAGGTTTGACAGACGGTATTATGAGCCTGAAAATGGCTCTTGCGGCAAAAAAATCATATAAGGAAAATAGAGTTGTAAAGATGGAGGAGATATTATAATGAGTCGTTATATGGACAGATTCAGCATAGAAAATAAGGTGTGCGTAGTAACAGGCGGCGGTGGGCTGATAGGAATGAAGCATACCGAGGCAATTATGGAAGGCGGAGGCATTGCAATATTGCTCGACGTAGTTCCGACGGGTATGGAGAGAGTAAAGGATGAGATCCGCAAGGAATACGGAGAAGATAAAATCGTTGAAAGTTATGTTGTGGATATAACAGACAGAAATGCTTTGGAAAAAATTCGCGACGAATTATTGGAAAAATACGGACATATTGATGTGCTTATCAATAATGCAGCCAACAATCCAAAGGTGGAGTCTAAATCGGATAATCTCAAGGCAATGAGATTTCATGATTTTCCGGTCGAGCTATGGAATCAGGATATAGCCGTAGGGCTTACAGGAGCAATGCTGTGCGCTCAGGTTTTCGGAAAAGTAATGGAGGATCAAAAATCGGGTGTAATTTTAAATATATCATCTGATTACGGCTTGATTGCACCGGACCAGAGAATTTACCGTAAAGAGGGTTTGCCTGAGGAGCAGCAGATCATCAAGCCGGTTTCGTATTCCGTAGTAAAGCACGGCATTATAGGGCTTACAAAATATTTAGCGGTTTATTGGGCTGACAAGGGTATTCGTGTAAATACACTCTGTCCTGCAAGCTTATCAAACGGACAGGACGAGGAGTTTGTAAGCAAAATCAGCAAGTTGATTCCTATGGGCAGAATGAGTAAGCCCGACGAATATGTATGCACCGTGTTATATATGATTTCCGACGCCACAACATATATGACGGGATCTACGGTTATACTTGACGGCGGCAGAACGAGCTGGTAAAGAGAGTGCGATATGAAAATAATTGTTTTAGAGAATGCGGAAGATGAAGTTAAATTTTGCGAGCTTGTCAAATCGTTAGAGAAAAACAACAAAGCCGTTGATTTATCAAAAATAAAAATGCTTCTTACAGACTGCGACGGCTGTCTTACTGACGGCGGAATGTATTACAGCGAAAACGGAGATGAATTGAAAAAATTCAACACGAAGGACGGAATGGGCTTTTCCCTGCTTAAAAAGAAGGGTATAATTACCGGTATAATCACGAGTGAAAATGTTGAATTAAATCGCCGCAGAGCCGAAAAAATGAATGTTGATGAGCTTTATATGGGTATTACAGACAAGCTGTCGGTGATTGAAAAATTATCAAAGAAATATAATATCGCTATGGATGAAATAGCTTATATAGGCGACGATATAAACGATCTTGCCGTTATAAAGGCGGTCGGTTTAGGTTGCTGCCCCGCCGACGCTATGCCTCAAGTCAAGTCGGCAGCCAAATATGTAGCGGATGCGCACGGCGGAGAAGGTGTAATACGCGAGGCCGCAGAGATGATATTATCGCCAACGGCAGAACAGGGAGAAATTTAAAGTTAATCCCAACGACTTAAGAAAAAGTATAACAGGAGTGGAAAATATTGAGTAAAGAACACTATAACAATATTGATGGGGTGCGTTCTTTTGCCTGTTTAGGCATAGTTGCGCTACACTTGCTTGGTGTAGATTCGCGATTTATGTTAGACGGTATATGCAAAAATATAGTCGGTTAAGAAAAAATATTATTATAGTGTGATACTTATAAAATTCGATAAAATTCTACACGAATTAAAGCGCTGTATGCAAAATTGCGTGCAGCGCTTTTTTAATGCTTCACTCGAGGAAGATTAAGGTGTTGGTTTTTGCCTTCGTCCAAATCTTAGCTTATTAAGATGCCTTAATTATTTTTTATCTGTTTTCGCAATAAAATATTTTCCCTGAACATTCTGCTTTTATCTGTGTCAAGGATAATGTGTATAGGCGTATTTCGCCTTTAATTATCTCCTCCAACCGTTGCGCCCGCCGCAGCCGCACTCTCCCCCTCCGCGCGCGGATACGTCATTCCGTTTATATAAAGCTTGTTCTCGTCAACGTACCAGTGCTTG
>CANPZK010000114.1 GCA_947588875.1 uncultured Clostridia bacterium | reverse complement strand
CTCGCGCCGGTAAAGCCGCTGCTTAATATTTTTTTCTATTTGCAGGAGGAGCTGGCGCTCCTCCTGCACCTCCACCCTCCCGTTCAAAGGCTTGTTTTTAATTTAACTATCTGCGCCGTTCATAAGCTCCTTTCTTTCGCTCAAAGAATATTATTTTTTAGTTCCACTCTCTGCAACGGAGCTAATTTACGGGTATAAAAGCCTAATTTAAGAAAAATTCCTTGAACGAGCGGCAGGGATGCAAAGGGGCTGCAAGCCCCTTTGAAAAATATTCTAATAATAAGCAGCAGCCGCGCCGCCGCAAGGCGGCGCGGCTGCGGTCAACAAGAACCGCCGCGAGGCGGCACGGCTGCGGTCAACGAGAACCGCCGCGAGGCGGCGCGGCTGCGGTCAACGAGAACCGCCGCGAGGCGGCGCGGCTGCGGTCAACGAGAGCCAAAAATAAACATTGCAAAAACGCTTTATATGTAATATAATATAACCGTACTGAGCGCAAGGAGCACCGAGTGCAAAGACAGCATATCAAATCATCTGACGCCGAGAGATACTCGAGGCGAAAGAAAAGCGATAGTGCGACGCTGCAATATCGCGGGAAATATAGCGTTTACCGCGTACGCATATTTGTATTTCAGACAGAGCTTTGGTTATAGCTGCGCCTTGCCGTTCGGCAGGGTGTTTTTTATTTATTTTTTTATTTATTTTTTTTATTTATTTTATTCTATTATGCAAGCGGAAAAGCAAGGGGGATTTTAATGGAGAATAATACGCGGGTGGCAGTTATTGGAATAGTGGTCGAAAAAAACGGAGATACGGAGCGAATGAACGCCGTGCTGTCGGCTTACGGCGAATATATAATCGGCAGAATGGGTATCCCTTACAGGGAAAAGAACATAAATGTGATAAGCGTTGTGATAGACGCGCCGAACGATATAATAAGCGCGCTGTCGGGAAAGCTCGGAAGGCTCGACGGCGTTAGCTCGAAAACTCTGTATTCAAAGGTGTAATGCAATTATGATAGAGGCTGTTGAAAGACTTATAAAAAACCGATTTCTGAGCTTTGAGGACTTTGTGAATATTAAAAACTGCGGCAAGGAGGAAACGGAATACCTTTTTTCAAAAAGCCGCGAGCAGGCGAGAGAATACTACGGCAATAAAATATTCGTAAGAGGACTCATAGAATTTACAAATCACTGCAAAAACGACTGCTTTTACTGCGGGATAAGGGCTTCAAATCGGAGCTTGAACCGTTACAGACTGAGCGAGGAGGAGATAATCGAGTGCTGTAAAAACGGCTATTCGCTCGGATTTCGCACCTTTGTGCTCCAGGGCGGCGAGGACGGATATTACGGCGACGACGATTACGTCAGGATAATAAAGCGGATAAAGTCCGATTACCCCGACTGCGCTCTCACTCTCTCGATAGGCGAGAGGAGCAGGGAGTCTTATGAAAAATACTTCGGCGCAGGAGCGGACAGATACCTTTTAAGGCACGAAACCGCCGATGAGGAGCACTACAAAAGACTTCACCCGAAAAGAATGAGCTTTGAAAACAGAATGAGATGTATAAGGGATTTGAAGGAGATAGGCTATCAGACGGGAGTGGGCTTTATGGTCGGCTCTCCGTTCCAGACCGACGAGAGCATTTATAAGGATTTGTGCTTTATAAAGGAAACGTCGCCCGAGATGGTCGGCATAGGGCCGTTTATCCCCCACAAGGACACTCCGTTTGCGGAGTATGCCCGGGGCGGCTGCGAGCTTACGTTAAAGCTACTTGCCATAATAAGGCTCATGCTTCCGTCGGTGCTGCTGCCGGCTACCACTGCGCTCGGCACCATTGACCCTATGGGCAGGGAAAAGGGAATACTCGCGGGCGCGAATGTAGTTATGCCTAATCTCTCGCCGGTAATGCACCGAAAGGATTACGCGCTTTACGACAACAAGATATGCACGGGCGAGGAGGCTGCGGAATGCCGCTTTTGCCTGAGCAGGAGGATAGAGAGCATAGGCTATGAGATAGTCACCGACAGGGGCGACTACAAATCGCCATGAGAGTCGGGGGCTGCCGCAGGCGTTCTCGGCAGCTCTGATTGAGCGGCGGGGATTTTCGGCGGCGACCGCGCGGCGCAGCCGCGCGGGAAAACGCGGCGGAGATGATTTTCTGCGCCGGGGACGGGACTTGCGCCCGCCGCGTTTTCCGGCAAATTCCCGCGCAGCGGGAATTTGCGGGTCGCCGCCCGAACCAGCCTGTCGCCGGCAGATAGAAAAAACAGGCGGCGCGGCAGCCAAAGCGGATTTTAAAACAGGCAATTATTGCAATGTTTATTATAATTAATATTAAAATTTAAAATAAGGAGAAATGAAAATGTGTAAGTACGACCCAAAATCAATGAAGGCGGAGGAATTTATAAACCACGAGGAGATAGAAGCCTCTCTGAAATACGCCGACGAAAATAAGAATAACAAGGAGCTTATAGACTCCATAATCGAAAAGGCAAGAGAGGGCAAGGGAGTCACCCACCGCGAGGCGCTGCTGCTGCTCGACTGTGAGCTTGAGGAGGAAAACGAAGAAATATTCAAGCTCGCAAAGGAAATAAAGGAGAGATTTTACGGTAGGAGAATAGTGATGTTCGCTCCGCTGTATCTTTCAAATTACTGCGTGAACGGCTGTGTTTACTGTCCATACCACTATAAGAACAAGCATATCTGCCGCAAAAAGCTGACGCAGGAGGAAATAAAAAACGAGGTTATCGCCCTTCAGGATATGGGACACAAGCGCCTTGCGATAGAAGCCGGAGAGGACCCCGTCAATAATCCGATAGAGTATATTCTCGACAGCATAAAGACCATATACTCCATCAAGCATAAAAACGGAGCCATACGCCGCGTAAACGTAAATATTGCCGCGACGACAGTCGAGAATTACCGCAAGCTCAAGGAGGCGGGCATAGGAACATATATATTATTCCAGGAAACGTATCACAAGGAAAATTACGAGGCGCTTCACCCGACGGGACCAAAGCACAACTACGCCTATCATACCGAGGCCATGGACAGAGCGATGGAGGCGGGAATAGACGACGTGGGACTCGGCGTTCTTTACGGCTTGAATATGTACCGCTATGACTTCACAGGAATAATAATGCACGCGGAGCACCTTGAGGCGGCGCACGGCGTAGGCCCGCACACGATAAGCGTGCCGAGAATATGCCCCGCCGACGATATAGACCCCGAGGAGTTTAAGGACGCGATCTCGGACGAAATATTTGAAAAGATCGTCGCGGTGCTGAGGATCGCCGTGCCGTATACCGGAATGATAGTTTCCACAAGGGAGTCGAAGAAGAGCCGCGAAAAGGTGCTCGAGCTTGGAATTTCACAGATAAGCGGCGCGTCGAGGACGAGCGTAGGCGGCTACTGCGAGCCGGAGCCCGAGGAGGAAAATTCGGCGCAGTTCGACATAAGCGACAACCGCACCCTCGACGAGGTCGTAAACTGGCTGTTGGGGCTCGGCTATATCCCGAGCTTCTGCACCGCCTGCTACCGCGCCGGCAGAACCGGCGACAGGTTTATGACCCTACTTAAATCGGGGCAGATAGTAAACTGCTGTCAGCCCAACGCGCTTATGACGCTTAAGGAATATCTTGAGGATTACGCGAGCGAGGATACGCGTATAAAGGGCGAGGCGGTAATAAAGGAGGAGCTTGAGAAGATACCCAATCCAAAGGTAAAGGCGATAGCCTCCGAGTATTTGAAGGAGCTGCACGACGGCAAGAGGGATTTCAGGTTTTGATTTTCTCTCTGCGGCGGGATAAGATACCGGTTTGGGGCGGCGGCGGAACTGCCGCAGGCAGTTCGGAAAACGCGGCAGGGCAGTTTTTGCGGCGGACAATAATCCCCGAAAGCCGCGTTTTCACCGCCTTCCGCCTCCGGCGGAAGGCGGCGCCGCCGCCCCAAGTACAATCTCACCCCCGCCGCCTTTCGACGCGGGACAAAATATGATTTTTCAAGGAGTGACAGCAATGAGCCTTAACGAAACGCCGAGAAGCACAAGACTGCATATAGGACTGTTCGGAAAGCGCAACAGCGGCAAGTCGTCGCTTACAAACGCGCTGACTAATCAAAACATTTCCGTTGTGTCGGACGTTGCGGGAACCACGACCGACCCGGTTTACAAATCAATGGAAATACACGGCATAGGGCCGGTCGTGTTTATAGATACGGCGGGCTTTGACGACGAGGGCGAGCTCGGGGGAAAGAGAATAGAGCAGACAAAAAACGCGCTGGATAAGACGGATATAGCGATACTGATATTCAGCGGAAGCCCGTCTAATAGCGACCGCGAGTGGATAAACAGATTTAAGGAGAATAACACCGAATTTATCCCGGTGATAAACAAGAGCGATATAATGGAGGACGCGGATAAGCTGAAAGAAGAGGTGACCGCGCTGTGCAGGAGGGAGCCGGTTTTAGTGAGCGCAAAAACCGGCGCGGGTATAGACAAGCTGCGCGCCGAGCTTATAAGCTCGGTTCCCGACGACTTCGGCAGCCGCACCATAACGGGCGGGCTGTGCGATGACGGCGACCTTGTTTTGCTCGTTATGCCTCAGGACATACAGGCTCCCAAGGGCAGACTGATTCTGCCGCAGGTGCAGACGCTCAGAGAGCTGCTCGATAAAAAGTGCATAGTTATGAGCTGTACGACCGACAGGCTGGAGCAAACGCTTGACGCGCTCTCATACCCGCCAAAGCTGATAATCACGGACTCTCAGGTGTTTTCGACCGTGTATGAAAAGAAGCCGGAGGACAGCCGCCTCACGTCGTTTTCAACTCTATTCGCAAAATACAAGGGCGACATAGATTACTTCGTCAACAGCACGGGCGTGTTTGAAAATCTGAACGAGGACTCGAAAATACTCATCGCCGAGGCTTGCACCCATGTTCCGCTAAAGGAGGATATAGGGCGCGAAAAGCTGCCTAAAATGCTGAGAGCGAGATATGGGCAGGGCTTGCGCATAGATCATGTAAACGGTCAGAATTTTCCTGACGATCTGAGCGGCTACGACCTCGTTATCCACTGCGGTGCGTGTATGTTCAACAGGAAGTACGTCATGTCGCGAGTGGAGCGCGCGAAGGCTCAGGGAGTGCCAATGAGCAATTACGGCGTTGTAATAGCTTATTTAAAGGGAATACTCGACAAAATAGACTATTGATTTCTTTTTGGGCAGCTGCTTTTAAAATTAAGATGGTTCTCAAAGGTTTATTTGGTTTTTAAATTTTTACTGCGAAAATAATCACGGGCACAAGTGCTTAATCAACCAAAAGCCTTTGCGCGAGCAGTGGGGGCATAAGGGGCATCGCCGATGAGCGCCGCCTGTGGCGGATGAAGCGAATTGGGGATGGCGCAGCGGTCAAAAATCGCCGGCGCTCCAAGCCGAAGCGATTTTTGGGTACCGCAAGAGGAGCAAGCCCCTTTGAAAACTACTCTAAATATAAAGTAGCGGCTTTACCGGCGCGAGTCGGTAAAGCTGCGGCAGGCGGGAAAGCAGCCTTAGAGCGCAAGCTCAAATAAAAAACAAATCGCGGTAAGCCCTTGCGACTTACCGCGATGTGGTGGAGACGGAGAGGATCGAACTCTTGACCTCTGCGTTGCGAACGCAGCGCTCTCCCAGCTGAGCTACGCCCCCATGCGTTTTTAACCTTGCTTTGAGTATTATATCACTTTGCTTCCGTAAAATCAACATAAATTTTTCATTTTTTATAAAAAATATTTTTTGAAAAAAATTCAAATTTCCTCAAAAAACGTATTGACATTGTAAAATTATATTGATATAATATTATGGCACTTGAAAATCAGGTGTTGATACGGACCATTAGCTCAGTTGGTTAGAGCAACCGGCTCATAACCGGTTGGTCCGGGGTTCGAGTCCCTGATGGTCCACC
>CANPZK010000113.1 GCA_947588875.1 uncultured Clostridia bacterium | reverse complement strand
GGCGGAGCTTTTTCCCCTTGACGCTCCGCTTTTTTTCTTTTCAGCCAAAATTTCGACCTCCGAATATTTTAATTCAAATTTTTATTGTACAATCAATTTCAGTTTTGGTTTAATTTAATTTAATTTTGGTTTGAGCGTATCGCTCCGGCGGGGCGGCGGCGGCTTCCCCGCGAAGCGGGGAAGCGAAAGCGCGGCGCGCAAAGTCACCGGGCGACCCGCAGCAAAGCCTCGGCGCCGCGCTTTTGAGCGCTGCCGAAGGCAGCGCGTGCCGCCGCCCCGCCGGAGCAGTCCTCCCAAAATCCGTCAGGCGAACACAAGCTCCTTGCCGGTGAAAATATTCACGCCGGAGTTAAGCTCGACGACGCTGATTATAATAACGGCGATCGCCGCTGCCGCCGTGTAGATTACAAATATGTACATTCTGTCCTTGGCGAGCATCCACTTAAAAAGGAATATCGCGAGCGCGCCCACAACGGCTGAAACCGCGACCCCAACTATAAGCGGAATAATCTCGATTTGCTGTATTTCGCCGGAGAAGATCGCGTCCTTTCCCTCGAGCAGCGCCGCCGCAAGTATAGACGGTATCCCGAGCACAAAGCTGTAATCGAGCGCCGTCTTTTTATTAAGCCCTCTCAGCTCGCCGACCGCAAGCGTCGAGCCGGAGCGTGAAAGCCCCGGGAAAATCGCGGCAAAAAGCTGTGCCGCGCCTACGCACAGCGCGTCCGGAGCATTCAGCCTGCTCCTTCCGGCGTGACCCTTTTTTATGTGGCTTGCGCGCGCTTTTCTTTCCGTTATCCCGTTTGCGGCTATGCCGACCGTGAGTAAAATACTCGTAAACAAGAGCGATATTCCCACCACTATGAAATAGCCCGTGCCTCCCGACCATATCTCGGCAAGCTCCTTCGCGTTAAGTCCGCCGCTACCCGGTATCGGGATAAAAAGCAAAAACAGCGGCACAAGCCCGAGCGCGAGCATACAAACGAGATTTTGGCTGTGACTCATTTTTTTGAAGCTGAATTTTCGCTTTGAAATGTCGGAAATTATACTTATAAAGCCCTTTATCAGCTCCGCGACCGTCTTGCGGTAAACTATCAGCACGGCAATCAGCGTGCCGACGTGGAGCATTACGTTAAAAAACAGGTTCGAGTCCGTAACGCCGAGGATATGCTGTGAAATCGCAAGGTGTCCGCTGCTCGAAACAGGGAGAAATTCCGTGAGTCCCTGAACTACGCCCTGAACTATCGCATCAATTAAAGTCATTTTGACCTCCGTAATATGTAAGCCGCATAAGCCGAGGCTTAAGCGTCTGTATTTTTTAATTAATAAAGCAAGGCGGCTACTGCTTTTTCCGCTTGCCCTTTTTGCCCTTTTCGATCAGCTCGCATAGCTTCCGCGCGGCGTCGCAGTATGTGCCGACCGCGTTAATAAGCCCCTGCTCGACCGCCTCCTCGCCGTCGAGCACCGTGCCGACGTCGAGCACAAGCTGCCCCGTGTTCATCGCGAGGGCGTTGTATCTGTCGGCGGAAATGTCGGAATTGTCCGCAACGAAGCCGTTTATCCTCTGCTGCATACGCCTGAAATACTCAAACGTCTGCGGCACTCCTATTGTAACGCCGGTCGTCCTGACAGGGTGAACCGTCATCGACGCGGTTTTCGCTATAAAGGAATAGTCTGCCGACACCGCAAGCGGTATTCCTATCGAGTGTCCCCCTCCGAGGACGAGCGAAACCGTCGGCTTTTCAAGTCCCGATATAAGCTCCGCTATCGCAAGCCCCGCCTCGACGTCGCCTCCCGCCGTGTTTATCAGCAGCAGCACGCCCTCTACGCGTTCGCTCTGCTGCGCCGCGACTATCTGCGGTATAACGTGCTCGTATTTTGTGGTTTTGCTGTCGCTCGGCAATATCTGATGCCCCTCGATCTGTCCGATTACGGTCAGGCAATATATGATGTGACCTCCGATTCTCACGAGCACAGCTCCCGTGCCGTTAAGACCCGCTCCGTCTTTAATATCCTCCCTCGGGCTTTCCGCCTTTTCCTGCTCCTCGCAGTTTCGGGAATCGTTTCCCTTGCTCATTTAAACTCTCCTTTCAGCCGTTTTATACCTTATCCGCGCGTTTTTCGCGTTTTAAATTGATTCGGTATTAAGCCTACAAGGAGTAGTCTGCCAATTTTATATAAATTAATTCATTATGTATTATAACATTTACTGTGAATTTCTTCAAGTGAAAATACAAATATGTTTTTGCCTGCCCGGGCTGCCGCGCTCTCTCGTCCCCGGTTTTCTGCGAAGTCGAGGGTTCGGGCGGCGACCCGCGCGGCTGCGCCGCGCGGGGAAAACGCGGCGGGCCAAGGGACTTTTCCTCGGGAAGCGAAATGCGCCCCCGCCGCGTTTTCGGCAAATTTCCGCCCCCGGCGGAAATTTGCGGGTCGCCGCCCGAACTCCTCCCTCCCCCGCCGAGCCGAAACGAGACGGCGCGGCAGAGTGCGAAAACACAAGGGAGCCGTACCCTGCCGCGAAATACCCGCGGCGGACAGCTCCCCCTGCTCAGGCGGCAAGGCTTCCGTAATCGCACGCTCACCCTGCTGCCCGTTTATTTTTCTTTTATCGCATATATACGGTTCAGCTCAGCCTCGTAAATTTCGCAGTCCGCCTGCCGTCCTTCTCAATAATGGCGCAGAAATCGTCCTTCATCTCAGCCCTCAGCGCACCGCCTGCGCTCTCGCGGTAAACGACTATCTCGCCGCCGTCGCAGTCGCTCGTCAAGGCGACCACCCTGCACTGAACGCCGTCCGCGCCGACATAAACTCCGCCTGCCTGCACAACCGGAGCCGCCGGAGCAGGCTCCTCTCTCTCGGTCTGCGAGCCGTTCTCCGAGCTCTCCGCGCTCTCGCTGAAGTCGAGCCTGTAATCGCCGTTGTTCAGCACCAGTATTCTCGCCCCGTTCGCGGGAACCGTTATATCTACATATCCCGAAGCGTCAAACATCTCGTTATCATTCAAAACGTCTGTCAGCTTGCCGCACCCCGAATCCACGTTAAAGCCTATATTCTGCGGCGTGTCGCAGAGATTCAAAGCCACATAGAGCGTCTGCCCCTCGGTGCGGCGGCAAAATACGAGCTGCTCGTTCTTTATAACCGTATTTTCAAAGCTGCCGTTCTTTATCGCGGGGAGCCTGCTCCTCAAAAATCCGAGCTTGCCTATAAACGCGCTCAGCTCGTCGTCCCTGTTCGGTATATTATTTATGTCAAGGCAGGGGCGAAGCACAGCGTCGCTGTCCCAGGTGCGCTGACCCTCGAGAGCCCACTCGCTGCCGTAGTAAACCGACGGAGCGCCGGGCATCGTATATAATACGGTATAGCAGTTTTTGAGATGGCGCTTATCCTTGAGGTTGCTCGCGACCCTGTTCACGTCGTGGTTGTCGAGGAAGTTGTATGTATAAATATCCTTGTATATACCGCCGTTTGCAAACTGCCTTTGCAGGGAGTGAGCTATCTCAAAGTAATTATGGTCGTTATGCGAGGAGTATATGCCCTTGTAGCACTCATAGTTAGTCACGCTGTCGAGCATCTCGGGATTTGCCCAGCGGCTGTAATCGCCGTGTATTATCTCGCCCATCAGCCAGAAGTCGTGTCTTTTTCCCTTGCAGAACGAGCGCAGGCGGCGGAAGAAGTCGAAGTCTATGCAGTCGGCGGCGTCGAGCCTGAGGCCGTCGATGCCGAACTCGTCCATCCACATCTCGACCGCGCCGATAAGGTGGTCGACTACCTCGGGGTTTCTCAAATTGAGCTTTACAAGCTCGTAGTGGCCGTTCCAGCCCTCGTACCAGAACGGGTCGCCGCAGGGGCTTCCGCCGCCGAAGTTCAGGTTATGGAACCACGAGCAATAGCGGCTCGCCTGACCGTTTTGCTGAACGTCCTTGAAAGCCCAGAATTCCCTGCCTACATGATTAAACACGCCGTCGAGCACGATTTTTATTCCGTTTGCGTGCAGCTCGCCGCATATTGATTTAAACGAAGCGTTGTCGCCGAGCCTCGTGTCCACCCTGTAATAATCCTTTGTGTCATATCCGTGCTTTGTCGAGTCGAATATAGGCCCGAGATAGATAGCGTTCACATTCAGCTTTTTTAAATGCGGAATCCACTCCTTTATTTTGTCAAGACGGTACTCCTGCTTGCAGTCGTTATACTCCGGCGCGCCGCAAAAGCCTATCGGGTATATCTGATAGAACACCGCCTCATTGATCCAACTGTTCATATATTATCACCTCTGAGTTTTTTATTATGATACCGGGGAATTTATTTTAATATGCCGATATCATAATTTTAAATCACCGGCTGTCCGAAAAGACAGCGAATGAAGGTATTATAGCATAAATAGATATATTTTGCAATATTTTTATTTGCTTCTTTGTCATTCTTGCATTATCAATACAATTGTGGTAGAATGAAGAAAATAAATATCCGAAGTACACATTTTATTGTCAAACGACACCGACTTAAACGAAGGGAAGGGACTTTACTTATGAACATATGGCATGACATCGACTCGTCGCGCATAAACGAAAATGACTTTATCGCGGTCATTGAAATCCCGAAGGGCAGCAAGTGCAAATATGAGATGGACAAACAGACAGGGCTGTTAAAGCTCGACAGAATACTCTACACCTCCACTCACTATCCCGCGAATTACGGCTTTATCCCGAGGACCTACGGCGACGACCTTGACCCGCTCGACGTTCTTGTGCTTTGCAGTCAGGTGGTCTACCCCATGACTCTCATACGCTGCTATCCTATCGGCGTTATAAGAATGGTTGACAACGGCAGGAACGACGAGAAGATAATCGCCATTCCGTTTGACGACCCGAATTACAACGAATACACCGACATATCGCAGATTCCGAGGCACGTTTTCACCGAGATGTGCCACTTCTTCACAGTGTATAAAAATCTCGAAAACAAGGACACCGCAGTCGACGAGGTTCAGGGCGCGGATGCCGCGAGGGAGATAATCGTTCAGTCGATTGAGTCCTACAACGAAAAATTCAACGTAAAATAATTTATAAAATCACTTAAAGGATTTTAACCTTTAATCCTTTAATTCTAATCTAACTAATCACTAATCTAAATTTGCGAGGTTTTCCTATGGCTAAAAATTATCAGAAAAAAATCGGCGTTCCCGAAAAGCCGCTTGAAACAAAAAGGACGAAACGGCTCAGAATAACGATTTGCGTGCTATATGTTCTCACTATCTCGTTCAGCGCCCTGCCTCACGCTCAGTTCACTCTGCCGAACGGCAAAACAGGGCTGTTTACAATCTTCAATATGATATTCGACGGCTTCAGACTCGGCTCCGATTATACCGGAATCGCCGTGACCGGCATAATTATGCTCGCCATACCGATTACAGGCTTTTTATTTGAATCCTTCGACAAGACGAGGCTCTTCAAATGCGCGACCGGTATGCTCTGCCCCGTCATAGGAATATCGCTTTTATGCTTCGGCATCGGCAACTACATAAGCTTCGGCGCGATATTCTCAATAATCACCTATCTCCTTATTTTTATTCTCTCCATTTATCTTATGCTCGTTATCACCGCCGACCACCACAATCAGATAGTCGAGTCCGACGAAAGAAAGCCGAAGCACAACTTTACGGTTGACAGGTGAATTTTAATCGGCTTGCAGCCTAAGCCCGCTTTTGGGCTTGCCGCCCCAAAGCGGCGTTTTCGTGGCTGCCGCCCCGAGCGGGCGCTTATGAGGCTTGCCGCCTTTGGCGGCGTTTCCGGGGCTGCCGCCCCGAGCGGGCGCTCGCCGCCCGCAGCCGTGCCGACTTGCGCCGGCACGGCTGCTGCTTTAATATCAGTTATCATTAAAGGGGGAGCCGTCGCTCCCCCTTTAAAACCCCCGCTTTTCGCACAAGGCTATATTTTAAATTTAACTA
>CANPZK010000112.1 GCA_947588875.1 uncultured Clostridia bacterium | reverse complement strand
TTTAAAAGCGCTGACGCGGACATATTCTGCATACAGGAGACAAAGCTCCAGGAGGGGCAGATTGATTTTAAGCCGGAGGGATATTATCAGTATTGGAACTACGCCGAGAAAAAGGGGTACTCCGGTACAGCCGTATTTACTAAAACGGAGCCGATAAGCGTTTCACTCGGCATAGGGATTGAGGAGCACGACAAAGAGGGGAGAGTCATCACGCTTGAATTTGACGGCTTCTATCTCGTCACCGTCTACACGCCCAATTCGCAAAACGAGCTGAAAAGGCTCGATTACAGAATGAAATGGGAGGACGATTTTCTCAATTACCTCAAGCGCCTTGAAGAATCCAAGCCGGTCGTGTTCTGCGGCGATTTAAACGTCGCTCACAAGGAGATAGATTTAAAAAATCCCAAGACCAACAGGAAGAACGCGGGCTTTACGGACGAGGAGCGCGCAAAATTCTCCGCGCTGGTTGACTCCGGCTTTACCGACACCTTTCGTCACTTTTATCCCGATTTGCAGGGCGTATATTCATGGTGGTCGTACCGCTTTAAGGCGAGAGAGAAAAACGCAGGCTGGCGCATAGACTATTTCTGCACCTCAAGCTCTCTCGACGATAAGCTGCTCGACGCAAAAATCCACACCGAGGTACTTGGATCGGACCATTGTCCGGTGGAACTCGATATAGATTTATAACACGGACTCAATAAATTAAAGTAGCAAGTTTATCTGTATAATGCGGGGGAGAGCGGAAAAGAAAGATGGCTGAATTTAAAACTAATGTTATGAGAATCCTTGAAAAGGAAAAAATAGAGTATAATCACTATGAATATCCGCACGGCAAGGACGCGGTAGACGGAGTGACCGTCGCAAAACTTATGGGACAGGATATTTCAAAGGTGTTCAAGACGCTCGTCACACACGGCAGCGGCGGATATTTTGTGTTTGTCGTGCCGGTATCGTGCGAGCTGGACCTTAAAAAAGCCGCAAAGTCGGTTGGTGAAAAGTCAATCGAAATGATTCATGTAAAGGACATCAACAAGGTAACGGGATATATACGCGGCGGCTGCTCCCCGATAGGTATGAAAAAGCTATATAAAACCGTCATACATAACTCATGCGATAATATTGATAAGATGATAGTCAGCGCGGGAAAAATAGGCTATCAAATAGAGCTTGCGCCCGAGGATTTAATGAGGCTGACGGGGGCAAAAACAGCGGATATTATAAAATAAGCGGGAGCAAATCATATTAGGCACAAACTCCGTTTTTGATTCCCAATAAAAAACTCGAAAATTAAAAACACGAAACTTAAAGCCTCGTGTTTTCAGATAAATTATTGTTCGATTTTACAAGCTATGATATAATTTGGTTGTCGGGCTTCTTCCGTCAGGAAGGAGGTGACTACCTTGGATTATATTATCAGTCTCATTCTTTCCATCGTGGGCGGTTTGCTTAGCGGCTTAATCGCCAAGTGGCTTGATGGAAAAGGAAAAAAGAAGTAGCCCCGATAAGCCCATAATAAGAAGCACCGAGAGTTGCCGCTCTCGGTGCTTCGTTTTTTGCGTGTCCGCCTTGGACATCACCAGTCTCATTGGCCATCTATATGATAACCCATTTATTATTATATGTCAATATTCTGAATTTAATTAATAATAATTCGTTGCCTCAATTTCCGAAGCATTTCTTTTTTGGTAACAAGATCGCGCCATTTTTGACCGGCTGTTGTTTACCGTTATCGCTCGTGCTGCCCTTATGAACGCTTTCTCTTTTTCGCGCTTGTAATAAGCAGTACTACCGCCGACGCGATAGCCGCAGTCAGTATCGGAGCTATCGGAGCCATATCTGCCGTGGCGACAGCGTTAGCGTTAGAGTTAGAGCCTGTCGCTCCGTTGTCCGCTGACGGATTTCCTGCGGGCTTACCGTTATTGGAGGAGTTTACATCATTTGCAGTCGCTCCGCCGGACGGGTCTGTCGTCTGAGGTTTGTCGCCTTCGGACGGGTCTGTCGTCTGAGGATTGTCGCCTTCGGACGGATCTGTCTGCTGAGGATCGTCACCTTCGGACGGGTCATCGTCGGGTTTAGACGGAAGCTCGGTAGCTAAGCCGCTTATTTTCCAGAGCTGTGCGCCGTAAAACGGATTAGCCGTACCTAAATAGAGCGAGTCGTTGCATACGACCATCGTTCTTCCGCCGTAGTTGTACTTATCGTTGAAGCCGTTATCAGTTACAGTTTCAACGCTCACATTGCCTTCGTCATCAACATACATGGCGTACATATCGAATCCCGCTTCATTGGCGGCGATTTTTTGCGATATTTCCATATACATTTTCAAGCCCTCAAGGTCGAGCTTTTCGTAAATTGATTTGAGCGCCGCTTCAATATAAGTCTTTATGCCGTCCAAATATTCGCCGAGTCCGAGCGAGTTGAGAATATTGTTTATCTCAGCCTTTGCCTGCTCCATATTCTCCTGAATTTCGGCGAGAATTTCTTCCTTGAGCTTATCGCTCTTTCCGCTGAGCAACTCGCTGACAGACTTGTAAAGCTTGTCGAGGATCTCGCTCAGCTTTGTAGTATCAATGTCGCTTTGGTTGTTGATTATTTCCTTGAATTTCTCAACCAGCTTATTGAACTGCTCTCCCAGATTTCCGAAAAGCCTTTTTCCAAGCTCGCTCAGCTGTGAAAGAAGCTCTGTAAATGCCTGACCGTCTACCTTACCGTTTTCGTCGGTCAGCTTTTTCATGGTTTCGATTATTCCTCTGAGTTCGGCGGCTGTTTCTTCGCTGAAAGAGTCCGCGTTATTATTCAGAAATGCCTCGAGCTTTTCAATTACCGCTTGGAGCTTTGCGTTGTCGATTACGATGCTAAGATTTATCTCTATGCCGTAATTTTCGAACAACTGCGCCGCTTCCTCAAGCGTATTCAAAGCCTGCTGGATCTTTTCGCTGTCAATATTGCCCTGCGCGTCTACGGCGCCTTTAAGCGTTTCTATAACGCTGTTCAGCTTTGCTTTTATCTCCTCGTCGGCAATACCGTCGCGGAAAGCGGTGAACTTGTCTATGATCTGTTGGATATTCTCCGGCACGACAGCTCCCTGCTCGCTTATTAGCTGTTTGAGCTGCTGAACGATTTTATCTAAATTGTCCTTCGCCGTTGTCTTTGCGTCGGAAACAATATTCTTTATCAGATCAAGCATACTTTTGATATTGTCAATATTATAGTTGCCCTGCTCATCTTTTATGTTTTTCGCCAATTCAATTATCTGTGAAATTTTTGCCTTTGTTTCCTCGTCAATAGTTACTCCGAGCTTTTCAAAGAGAGCGTTGAGCTTTTCCTGTAAGCCTGTCGAAACGTCGCCGTCGGCATTGGCGTCCACCGTCTGAGGAATGTATTCCTTGAGCTTCTCTATCAAGGCGTTGATGTCGGTTTTCGCCTTGTCTATTATACCTTGAATCTTCTCCTGTATAGCCGCGGCAATTTCCTTTAGCTTATCAATATCAATATTGCCCTGATTGTTTTTGAAGTCATCGAGAGCCTTTAAAAACTCATCGAGCTTTGCCTTTGCATTTTCGTCGAGCGTTCCGATATATTCCTTGATTCTGTCGATTATCTGCTGAAGCTGCTCTTGAGTTATCGCCGTATCTCCGGTCAGGTTCTTGAGCTGTTCTATCAATTCGTTAATTTTGCTCTGCGCATTGGCGGCAAAATTGCTTGAAAGCTCCTTGAGCTTGTCAATGATTTGATTCAGCTGTTCTTTGTCAATGCTGCCGAGATTATTCTTTATCTGCTCTATCAACGTATTTATATAGTCGATAATCGCCTGAATCTGCTCCTGCGTTATTGAGCCGCCGGAGATCATATTGTTGATTCTGTCCTTTAGCTCATTTAAAATCGCGCCCAAATCAAGCTCGCCCGTGCCGCCCGAGGCATTTTTGTATTCCTCGGCGATAACGTTTACAAGATTCTTGATATAATTTATCTGACTCTCAAATTCTTCCGGCGTCATATTGAGAATGTCGCCGTTTGTAAAGCGGGTGAAATAGTTGTAAATCGACTTTGAGTCAAATGAGGTTATATAGAGCTTATCGTTATATACGCAATATCTCCAGAAATAATCGTTGAGCGTATCGGCAAATATCTCGTTGATTTCACTGCACTCAGTAATTACGCCGTCCTTATCCATGCAGTACATTTTCTGCGGATTAAAGATAGTGTCGTACATCGGTTTAAGATAGGTGCTGAGCCCTGCGGTATTGTTGCCGCCGGCAATGTTTGTAAACAAACCGGTGAGCGCCGCCATGGTAGCGTTAAATGAATTATCGAAGGTTCCGAAATAGAGCTTGTCCTTATATACAACGGGCGTAGCCGCGCTCGCTATCGCGCCGTTTGTCGGGTAGCCCTCTGCCGTCGGCGCCATTCCCATGTTGTATTTGCTGTTCTTGCCGACAACCTCCTGCCATGTCCAGCCGTATTCGTTGGCATTTTCGCCGTTCTCAGCCTCGTGGCCCTTGAAAACAACAAAACCGTTTGACGTAGCAAGGAACACATACATATCGCCCTGATACTCTATCAAATCCCAGACGGTTCCGCCCGCTTCCGCATAGACGTTATCGTCCGCATAATCAATAAAATCTCTGTAATCGGCAACTCTTGTCCATACGGTATCGTCATTTCTGTCCTTCTTTAAAATGGCGACCTTCTTATAATTCTCGCCTTCGGGAATTTCTATTCTCGAATCAAGTCCTCCAAAATAGAGGTCGCCGTTATATACGGTGCTGGCTCTGAAGCTGCTGTCACCCATAGCCGTGAATACCGTTTCAACATTGTCGTTCTCGTCAACCTTTATTATTCTCGTACCGCCGGCGGCAACGCTCCCGAATGTGCCGAAATAAATATTACCGTTATATGTATTTGCCATTCTGTATGCCGACACGCCGTCAATTTGAGCCAATTCCTTCATTTCGCCCGTTTTTGTGTTATATTTTAATATGCGCGCATTTATATCGGGGTCATTATGCGGTATATCTCCGTTTGCAACAGCATCGACCAACGCCCATAAAACGTCTTCCGATACCCCCGCCTGCGAGAGCATCTGTATAAATTGATAAACTACAGTACCTCCGGCTATATTGCGGTTTGTACCTATGTAAATACAGTCGTCGCGCTCCGCCATCGCCCACGCATAGCTGTTGCTGCGATCTCCTCCCGGAGTGAGTCCGTCAACCTCTCTCTGTCCGTTCAAGGGATTACTGATTTTTTCGGCTGTAAATCCATAATTTTCATACTTAATGGGTGTATCAGCCTCAGCAAGAGCAGTGGACACTGTTCCGGCAGCTATCACAACGGATAGGGCCGTCGCCACAATACCCTTTCCCAAACGGTTAAACAATTTTCCTTTCATCATACATCGCCTTTCGTAATGAATTTTTCGCAGGTCAAATACTACCTGATTTTTAGTTTTGACGTCTTGCAACTAGAATTATAACTTAACGCTTAAGATAAGTCAATATATTCGTATAATTTCAATATATATATATATATATATTAATACTTTATATTTTTGCACGGCATATCATAAAGCAGGGTGAGGCGTAATGATAAAAAGCAACAAAAATCGCGTAATTTCCGCATATTGCGCGGTATAAGCCGTGCAAATCAACCTTCGGCTCGCTCTATAAAACACCTCCTTCACGAACGGCGATTGAGCGATAATTATATATAATTATAATAGAAAGACGGTGCGCTCAGCTTTAGGCAAAGCAAAAACTAATTCTATATTGTTGTAAAAAAATCCACGATATGATACAATGATTTTATTATTTCAAGACTTTTTCTTTTTATTAAAAGGAGATAATTATGGCAAATATAAGAAACTCGTTGACAGACTTAATAGGCAGAACACCTATTATGGAGCTTAAAGCCTTTCAAAAAAGACTGAATATAAAATCAAACAAAATACTCGCGAAGCTCGAGATGTTCAACCCCGCCGGAAGCACAAAGGACAGGGCGGCGCTTTATATGATCTCAGAGGCGGAGCAGACCGGCAGATTAAAGCCGGGCGCAACGATAATCGAGGCGACAAGCGGCAATACGGGCATAGGCATAGCCGCTGTCGCG
>CANPZK010000111.1 GCA_947588875.1 uncultured Clostridia bacterium | reverse complement strand
GGGTCGTGAACGCTGAGCCTGAGCATAAACCAGCCGTCTCCGTCCTCCTTTGAAAACGATACGCGCACTCCCTCGCAGCTATCCTCGGCAACCTTCCAGCCGGGCTGCGACCTCGCGTATTTGTCGAGCTCCTCGAGTATCCTGTTACCGCAGGCTCTGAAGTCCTTCTCAAGTATTTTAAAGCGAAGCTCCCTGCTTTCGATTGGCTCCCTGAGCCTTTCTATGAGCGACTCAAGGCTCTTGCCCTCGCGCTTGAGGCGAGCCATTTTGATTATGAGCTTTGTGCAGAGATACGCCCCGTCGTCGAGGAAGTAGTTCTCCCGCATGGCGGCGTGCCCCGACGTTTCTATCGCAAGCGGACAGTTTACGCCCTCTCTGTTCAGGCGGAGCGCTTCGTTGATGACATTCTTATATCCTCTCTTGAAGCGGCGGTGTACGCCCGCAAGCTCGCCCTCGATGAAATCCTTCAGTCCCGCCGAGGTCGTAGAGTCCGTAACGACCGTGCCGCCCGGCTCGTTTTCAAGGGCTATCGCCGCCGCCATCGCCACAAGGCGGTTGCGGTTTATTTCACTGCCCGCGCTGTCTACCGCTCCTCCCCTGTCAACGTCCGTGTCAAATATAACTCCCATATCGGCGTTTGAGTCGAGAACGGCTCTGCTTATCGACGCCATGGCTCCGCTGTCCTCCGGATTCGGGATATGGTTCGGGAACATTCCGTCCGGCTCGAGGAAACAGCTTCCGCTCGTGTCCGCGCCGAGGGGCGCTAAAACCTTATCGGCGTAAAATCCGCCCGCGCCGTTTCCCGCGTCCACAACTATTTTAAAGCCCTTGAGCGGGTGTTCGTAATCCTCGGCGTTTACCTCGCGGCATATCATATCCCGCAGCCGCGCCGAGTAATCGCTCATATAGTCCGTCGGAATTATCTCTCCCCCATCCGAAGCGGGCGGCGTATCGCCGTTTTGCGCATATAAAAGTATCTCCTCGATATCGCTCCCCTCAAGGCCCCCGTCTATCGTGAAGAATTTTAAACCGTTTCGGTTGAACGGGTGGTGACTCGCCGTTATCTGCAAAGCGCCGTCGCAGTCAAGGTCAACCGTAGTCATAAACATCGACGGGGTTGACGCAAGTCCGCAGTCGAGCACCCTTACCCCCGCGTTTTTCATAACGTCGGCGCACCACGCGAGAATATCCGGACCGGATATACGGCTGTCGCGTCCGACGGATATAACAAGGTCGCTCGGCGCTTTGCCGCACCTTTTTGAAAGCCAGAGTATAAAGCCCGCGCACATGGCGCGCACTGCCGGCTCGGTGAGGTTTACGCTCTGACCCTCGACGCCCTCCGAGGCGATTCCTCTTATATCGGTTCCGCTTTTAAACTGCTTCCACTGCTCGTTAAGCATAGAAAATTCACTATCCTCTCAATCAAGATTCCCGTGCGGGAAATCGTTTTTTTAAATTATTACCAAAGATTTACTTTATAATTATACACATTTTCTTCTGTGATTTAAATAGTAAAAGAGAAATTTGTAAATAATAACATCGAGAAAAATATATTCCGCTCAGCGATGGGGCGAGGGAGGCAACTATGCGGCTGCCGCGTCTGCGCGTTTTCACCTTGTGCGAAAGCCGCAGTACCGGGCGGCGACCGCAAATTCCCGCCTCCGGCGGGAATTTGCCGAAAAACGCGGCGGGGCAGGGAGCCGTCTCTCGCCGCAAAATCCTCCGCGCCGCGTTTTTCCGCGCGGCTGCCGCCGCGCGGGTCGCCGCCCGAACGTAGCCTCTCGCTCAATCCAAACGAGAAACATAATGCGGCAGCCTGCCCGCCGCCGCGCCGGCAAAGGCTCTAATCAAACGGAGATATAAAGATATAAAGATATAAAATTATAAAAGTAAAAAAGGAGGAAAAACAGCTTGACATTGCTTGAAATAAACGGCGTAAGCAAAATATACGACCAAGGCGAAAACAAAATCAAGGCGCTCGACAATGTGAGCCTTAAAATAGACGACGGTGAATTTGTCGCGATAGTCGGAGAAAGCGGCTCGGGCAAATCCACGCTTATGAATATACTCGGCTGTCTTGATACGCCCGACAGCGGCGAGTATTATTTGCAGAATAAAAACGTGGGCCTGCTTTCGGAGGGCGAGCTTACAAAAATAAGGAATAAAACGATAGGCTTTGTATTCCAGAGCTTCAATCTTATCCCGAACCTGAGCGCGCGCGAAAACGTGGAGCTGCCGCTGAGCTACAGAAAATTGTCAAAGGGCGAAAGGCGCAGACTCGCGCTAAAAGCGCTCGGCGAGGTGGGGCTTTGCGACAGAGCCGAGCACAGGCCCTCTCAGCTTTCGGGAGGACAGCAGCAGAGGGTGGCGATAGCGAGGGCAATAGCGGCTCAGCCGCCGCTGATACTGGCGGACGAGCCGACGGGGAACCTCGACACAAAAAGCGAAAACGATGTGATACGGATACTGACGAAGCTCCACCAAAGCGGCAGAACGGTTGTTGTTATCACGCACGGCAAGAAACTCGCGAGGATAGCGGGGCGCAGAATAACGATAAGGGACGGCAGGATAACGGGCGGAGCCTGAAACCGCATAGTGGGGAGCGACTATAAAAAATCGTTAAAAAGAACCTCCGCAACCGTTTTTCAATCCCCTCCCATCTAAACGGCAACAAAAATACAAAATGGCTCTCTATGTGAAAAAATCATACATAGAGAGCCACTGTCTGCCGAAAAATAAAATCGCGCAAAATATCGCACAGGAATCAGATGAATTTTACCGCCGTGCCGTAGGCGAGTATTTCCGCCGCGCCCTGAGTTATGGAATTTGTAACATAGCGCATACATACTATCGCGTCCGCGCCGATTTGAGCAGCCTGCTGAATCATACGGTCGGTCGCTATCTGACGGGCGTTTGAGAGCATTTCATTGTATGAGGTAAGCTCTCCCCCGAAGAGGTTTTCAAAGCCCGCCAAAAAGTCCTTCCCTATATGGACGCTCTGCACGGTGTTGCCCATTACAAGTCCAAGCTCGGTAAAACGTCTTCCCTCTACATCGTCTCTTGTCGTTATCAACATAAAAAATACCTCCCTGTTTTTATATTTTTCTCTGAATTATAACATACATTTAAGACGAAAAACAAGCTCAAAACGAAAATTATAACACCGCCGCGCTGTTTCCCTTGCAATTTTTTCTCAAATGGTCTAAACTGTTATTTGCGTATTCGCAGGGAAAGGAAGCAGAAAAATGATAACGGTATCAGACGTAAGCCTTAATTTCAGCGGGCAGAATCTTTTTTCGGATGTAAATTTAAAATTCACGCCGGGCAACTGCTACGGAATAATCGGAGCTAACGGGGCGGGCAAATCCACGTTTTTAAAGCTGCTGTCGGGAGAGCTTGAAACCTCTAAGGGAGAGATAATAATTCCCGACGACGTGAGAATGTCCGTGCTCAAGCAGGACCACTTCGCGTTTGACTCCTATACCGTACTCGATACGGTCATATACGGAAACAAAAAGCTCTATGACATAATGAAGGAAAAGGACGAAATATACGCAAAGCCTGACTTCAGCGACGAGGACGGGCTGAGAGCCTCGGAGCTTGAGGCGGAGTTTGCGGAGCTTAACGGCTGGGAGGCTGAAAGCGACGCCTCAAAGCTGATACAGGGGCTGGGGCTGAGCGAGAGCCTGCTCTATTCGCAGATGAGCTCGCTGACGGGAAACGAAAAGATCAAGGTTCTGCTCGCTCAGGCGCTATTCGGCAATCCCGATATAATTCTTCTGGACGAGCCGACGAACAACCTTGACGTTATGGCGATAAACTGGCTCGAGGATTTTCTGCTCGAGTACGAGGGCACTGTTATAGTGGTGAGCCATGACCGCCACTTTTTAAACACGGTATGCACTCATATAGTGGACGTTGACTACACTAAGATAAAGATGTATGTGGGCAACTACGAGTTCTGGTACGAATCGAGCCAGATGATGCAGGCGATGATGAAGCAGCAGAACAGGAAGGCCGAGGAGAAGATAAAGGAGCTTCAGAGCTTTATACAGCGGTTCTCCGCCAACAAGTCGAAGTCCAAGCAGGCGACCTCAAGAAAAAAGCTGCTCGAAAAGCTGACGGTAGAGGAAATGCCCGCGTCGAGCAGAAGATACCCGTTTGTCGGCTTCACTCAGGACAGGGAGGTCGGCAAGGAGATACTCACGGTCGAGGGGCTTTCAAAGACTGTCGACGGAGTAAGGGTGCTCGACGATGTGTCGTTCAGGGTCGAGAAGGGGAACAAGATAGCCTTTCTCAGCGACAACGAGATAGCTATAACCACCCTATTTGAGATACTGATGGGCAATATGGAGCCGGACGAGGGAAGCTATAAATGGGGAGTCAGCACAACGCAGTCGTACTTTCCTCTTGACAACACGAGCTTTTTTGAAAACTGCGACAAAAGCATTCTCGAATGGATAGGGCAATACAACATGAGCAACGACAGAACGGAAACGTATTTGAGGGGCTTCCTCGGCAGAATGTTGTTTTCCGGCGAGGACGTCTTCAAGCCTGTAAAGGTTCTCTCGGGAGGAGAAAAGGTAAGATGTATGCTCGCGAGAATGATGATGTTCGGCTCGAACGTGCTCGTGCTTGACCAGCCGACGAACCACCTCGATCTCGAGTCGATAACCGCTGTAAACAACGGCTTGACAAATTTCAAGGGAATAGTTTTGTTCGCTTCGCACGACCACGAATTTATATCCACCGTGGCAAACAGGATAATATTCATACAGGAGCACGGCATAAAGGATATAACGCAGAATTACGATGAATACATAGAGCAAAACAAGCTCGTAAGGGGATAATGCCTCAGAGGGGAGGATTTCCCCACCTCTGTAATTCCCCTGCTTGTTTATCAAGGTTATAATCTTATTTGCCGCGGCTTTAATGTTAGGTGTTATTAAAGGGGGAGCTTGCGCTCCAAGGCGGCGCTCGTTGACCGCAGCCGTCGCTGCCTGCGGCGGCACTCGTTGACCGCAGCCGTCGCTGCTTGCGGCGGCACTCGTTGACCGCAGTCGTCGCTGCTTGGCAGCAGCTCCGACTGCTGGTTTATATTTAATTTATTTGCAGGAGGAGCTTCGCTCCTCCTGCACCTCCACTTACTCGTTTAAAGGTTTATTTGCAATGTTGCATACTTGCTCCGTTCATAAGCTCCCGCCTTACGCCCAAAGATTTGTTTTTAGTTACGCTTTCTGTTGTGAAAATAATTTACTGGCGCAAAAGCTCAACTTTAGAAAAATCATTGTGCGAGTGGCAGGGTTGCAAAGGGGCTGCAAGCCCCTTTGAGAACTATCCTAATTTCAAAGTAGCAGCTTTACCGGCGCAAGTCGGTAAAGCTGCGGTCAACGAGAGCGCGCACGTGGGCGCACGCTCCAAAATAAAATTATAGCCTTGGCAGGCAAAGAGCGGTATTAGGGCGCAAGCCCAAATAAAAATCAAAAAATCAAATAAAGGTATTGACATATATAAGCATATGTGTTATTATAATCAAGCGCTCTAAAAAAGCAAAAGTAAATATCGCGGAGTGGAGCAGCTCGGTAGCTCGTCGGGCTCATAACCCGAAGGTCGTAGGTTCAAATCCTGCCTCCGCAACCAAATAAGAACCCTAATTTTGATACAAAGCGTATCGAAGTTAGGGTTCTTGCTTTATGCCCAAAAAAGGCTTGAAAACAGGGCTTTTCGCCGCTTTCGGCGTCCGTGCGCTTACGATTATTTAGCCGCCAGCAAGTCGAAATGCTCCTGTTTTCATCCTCTTTCTCGGTTTTTTTCAAACGGGTAATCGTTGAAAGATTAGTAACCGTTGAATTTATGGGGGGCAATCGTTGAACTTATGGGTAATCGTTGGATTTTTGGGTGTAATCGTTAAACGACCGCCGTCCCGTTCACAGCAGATCATTCAAAAGGTTCATACACTTGATTTTCTGCTGCAAATTGGCGCTGCCATAAACATTGAGCGTAAACGACACATTTTTATGCCCCAGGATTTCCGACAGAGATTTAATATCAAAGTCGGGAATTTCGATTGCTCGGACTGCAAAAGTGTGCCGTATTTCATGGAATTTCACCTTTGGAAGGTTATACCG
>CANPZK010000110.1 GCA_947588875.1 uncultured Clostridia bacterium | reverse complement strand
AGCGAATTGGGGATGGCGCAGCGGTCAAAAATCGCCGGCGCTCCAAGCCGAAGCGATTTTTGGGTACCGCAAGAGGAAACGCCAGTTCCCCCTGCAAATAAATAAAAATATAAAGCAGCAGCCGTGCCGGCGCAAGTCGGCGCGGCTGCGGTTCTGCGCCGCAGGCGCAAAGAATGGGGCGCAAGCCCAAAAAAAAGAGCCGAGCCCGTCAGGGCGTTGCGCCTTGACGGGCTCGAGCATATTATGAAGCTCATTCAATAAAGCTCATTCAATTGTGAGTATTCCTACAATGTGCTTTTGAATCATTATTGCGTCGGCTATGTTCACCTCGCCGTTTTTGTCTGCATCGGCGGCGGCAAAATCCTCGCCCTCAAGAGTAACGACGTTGACCACGTGCTTCTGCACCAATATAGCGTCCGCTATCGAAATTACGCCGTCGTTGTTTACGTCGCCAAGGCGGTCGCTGACTATCGGGAGCTTAGGTATCGCTTCGCCCTTTTTGACTATTTCTCCGCAGCCGAGGCACCTTTCATCGCCGGTGTAGCCCTCTTTTTCGGTAGTCGGCTCTATGCGCCCCTCAATAACAGTTCCGCCTACGTGGTTCTCGGAATTCTTCTCACCGTATTCGCTTCCGCAGGTTTCGCAGACCGGCCCGCTCTTGCAGTTGGCTTCGCCGCCAGTGTGTACGCCGTTATCACGGGTCTCCTCGCAGTCGGTGCACTCCTGCCAGTGGTTTTCACCGTCGTGCCGCCACTCAAACGTGTGCTCGTGCTTTGGCATCTCAAAGCCGCAGACCGAACACTGTCCGTCTACAAACTCGTGGTCCTGACTTACGACCTTTTCACAATCAAGGCAGGTATGCCAATGGTGGGTGTTATCCATATCGTAATCGCCAAAGCTGTGCTCGGTATAATTATACCTTTCGCCGCAGACGCACTGTTCCCAGTGGTGGGTATCGTCGGCGAGCTTTTCGTTAAATTCGTGCTGATGCTCGGGAGGCAGCTTTTCAAGGATAACTCCGCTTTGAAGTATGGCTTCGCAATCGACGCAAACGAGATTGCCGGTAAAGCCCTCCGTTTCGGTGGTCGGCTCGATATAGCCCCTGACCTCTGTGTTGCCCGTGTGCTTAGCAGGGTTCTTTTCGCCGTAGGAAGCCCCGCAAACTACGCACACGGCGGCGTCCTTACAGTTTGCCTCTCCGCCGGAGTGGGCTGTTTCGGAGCTGACCTCGTTACAGCCGGCGTTCTGGCATTTTTGATGATGTCCCGTGTCTGTCGTTATATAATCGCCGGAGAAATCGTGCTCCTCCGCTCCGGCTTCGATTTCGTAAGAGCAAACCGAGCAGACGACCGGGGTTGTGCAGTTGCCGTCGTCCTCTACCCTCTGATGCTCCTCGCGGTGTATCTGCTGACAGTCGATATTCTCACAGCGCTTGAAGTGCCCCTCCGCGTCCGACTCCCATACGGACGGCCATTTGTGCTCCGGCTCGGCTTCAACAAGAGTGTGCTTGCACTCCGAGCAGTAAACGGCAGTCATGCAGTTGCCGTCGTCAACAGGGTTATGCTCCTTGATCTCTCCCCTCTGCTCACAGCCGGGGTTTGTGCAGACGCGCCAATGCTCGCTCTGGTCAAACATAAGGTCGTCGCCCCAAACGTGATTGGGGTACGCCTCCGTTACAACATATCCGCAGACCTTGCAGTCTATTTCGGTCGTGCAGTCGTTGTCTATATCGTTTTCGTCTATGTCGTGTGGGATAACCTCGCTTTGATGCTTGCAGTTTTTGCACTGCTGCCAGTGACCTTCGGGGCCGCTCTTCGTCTCAAGCTCGTGCTCCTTTTGGTTCTGAATCTCTCCGCAAATCTCGCACTGCTGCCAGCATTTGGTATCATCTACCATATCTTTCCAATTATGCTGACATTCCTCGGGCAATTTCGGAATTACCTTGCCCGGCGTGATTACGGTCTGACAGCCCTTGCAGACGAGGTCGCCCGTATAGCCCTCCTCGGTTTGAGTCGCAGGCTTTTCCTTTACTATCTCGGTTTCAACGTGATTTTGAGGATTGAGCGGACCGTAATGCAGGTGGCACTCGTCGCAAATCGCCTGAGTAACGCAGGTAGCCGTGCCGCCGCTGTGCTCTCCGGCTCTCTCAGTGACATTGCAGTTTCCGTTCTGGCACTGCTTATAGTGTCCGTCGTCGTCGCCGTAAATCGGGGATTCGAGATAATTATGGTGCATTTCGCCCGAGATGGCGACATATCCGCAGATTATGCAGGATACGCGCGTGGTGCAGTTGTAGTCCTCGGCAAAGTTGTGATAATCAAGCTCTGTCCTTGAGTTACAGCCCTCGTTCGTACATTCGCGCCAATGCTGGCCGACCGTGTATGTATATTTCTCGCTGTAAGCGTGCTCCATCTCAGGCTTTAAAACCTTTTGGCAGTCGAGGCACACGAGCGCGGTTTCACAGTTGTGGTCGTCCTTTACGTTGTGCTCCTTCTTCGGAGTGGTCACGGAGCAGCCCTCATGCGCGCAGGACTGCCAATGGAAGTTTTCGTCGGACTCATACTTCCACTCGTGAGACGTGTATTCCGGTCCCGCCTTTGCGCTGCATATCGTGCAGATAGAGGTGTTTGTGCAGTCGCTCACGGTATCGGGGCGAACGTGGTTCTCGCGCTCCGTCTTGAAGTTACAGCCCTTGTTTGTACATTCTCTCCAGTGAGCCTCGCCGTCGGACTTGTAGTCGCCCAATTTGTGGTTCGCTTGGCCCTGAAGGACAACGTGGCAGCGTTTGCACTGCGTTTCCGTCATGCAGTTGCCGTCGTCGGAATAATCGTGTCCGAGAGCGGGTATTTTCCAGCGGTATTTCTCGGGCTGTTTTTCAATTCCGCAGTTCAGGCACTTAAAGCCGGAATATCCCTCCGTTTCACAGGTCGGCTCAACGACGGTCGTGCGCTCCGACCATCTGTGAGCGCCCGCTATATAAGTTGTTTCGCTTACTCCGCAGCCGTTTTCACAGCTGCGCTCCATAACGCCCGGCGTTCCGTTTTCGCAGTCCGCAGGCTTTGTGATCTGCCATTGGCCGAAGTGGTGAGAGGTCGCCTTGAGAACGGTCACGTTCCTGACCGCTCCGCACTCGCTGCATTCCTCCCAGCTCGCGCCTCCGACGTAACAGCTTGGCGACTGAGTTTTTTCTTCCCATTTGTGCTCGCCGCCCTCTTGGTAATCCTCGCTGTACTCCAGCTCCATATAGCCGCAGGTATTACAGGTCTTTATCGTTATGCTGCCCTGTCCGCCGCATTTTGTCACGTCGGCGGTCTTGACCTCCTGCGCAAAGTCGTGTCCCTTTGCAGGTTGGTTTTTATCGGCAGTGTCGTATTGATAATACGGCTCGCCGCAGATCTTACAGGTGTATACCATAGTCCTCCTGCCCGGCTGGGTGCAGTTCGGAGCATAGTCCCGGCTCTGGCGGCCTCCGAGCAAATGGCCTATGAATATCCTCTTTATCTCCGTATTCCCCTCGGTATCCTTAGCCGTCAGGGTTACGGAGCCTTCAACGTCGCTGAGGTCAAGCTCATAACTGCCGGAGCTTATCTCAATGGTCTTTTCATCGGAATATGTTTTAATCGTCACGCTTGCGAGGTTTTCCCCCTCGTCCGTTATCGTGACCTGCGGCGGCTCGCAATAGTACAGATCCATATCGACATGGTCGTTTACCGGCGTGACGGTGATGACAGGCCTTGTTATATCGGCCGCCTCTCTCTGCACCTCCTCAGAACCGGATTCCGCATATGTGTGAACATGGGTGTGCTGCGTCGCTTCATTCTCCGGCGCGCTCTCCGCCGAGGCGTTCAACAGCGCGAAATTGGAGACGAGCAGCGCGGCGCTGAGTAGTAGGGAGAGAACTTTTCCCGCTCTTCGCTTACTCTTCATAAGGTTCAATCCTTTCATAATTTATTCTGCCCTTAACTTAATGCACGGCTTAACCCCGCGCCACTGTTTTGATACACCGGCTGTATTGCGCCGCAAAAAGCGCAAATAGATTTTGCTCTGCCGCCGAGCAAAGCATACTGTTGGCTCCCGCCGTTTCGGAGCACGCGAAAGGCGGGATAAGGCTTGACTGCACATTGCGCTTACGCATAGCCGTATACCGCAGGATTCGCGTATTGCCGGCGCGAATACTTATACGAATTCCCCAATATTATTTTATCACGCCCAATGTTTTTCGTCAATTAATTGCGCTGAATTGAAATAGAAAAACAGCAGGATTTTATAGTGAATTTCACCAAAATCCGGCATATAACACGCCGCAAAAAAGCCGCCGCCCCGAGCGCATAAAGCGGACGGAGCGGCAGCCTGTATTTAAATAATTTATATTTAATATTTAATTTTGACTCTTACGCGTCGCGCAGGCTCTTTAATACCGTTCCTACGCTCGGCCTGTTTCCGTAGAGAAGCACGCCAACGCGGTAGATCTTCGCGGACAGCACGCCTACGCCTATTACAGAGGCTATGAGTATAGCGATAGAAATTATAATTTCGTACCACGGCACGGCGGACATTGATATTCTTGCGAACATAGCAAGCGGCGAGGTGAACGGTATATACGACAGGGCTACCATAAGAGGGCTGTCTACCGCCGTCTGAATGCTCGCGTAGATAATGAAGAACACAATGATTATGAGATAGGATATCGGCATGGTAATCGTATTGATCTGCTCGGCTTTCGACGCCATGGAGCCGAAGGCCCCGAACAGGCAGGCGTAAAGCAAAAAGCCCAGCAGGAAGAAAATCAGTATATACGCTATCAGAGAGGGCGGAATATCAAACAGCATATTGAAGGCGAGAAAGTTTCCCGAATAATACGGCTTGTTGATATTAAAGCACAGCAGCGCCGTCGCGATGATAGCCGACATCTGAATCAGTCCGGTGAGGTAACACGCGGCTACCTTTCCGAACAGCATATTTACGGGCTTGGCGCTCGATAAGCACCTCGCCGCCGTCGGCTGAAAAAACGTTCATCAGAACGCGGATAGAGGTCGTCTTGCCCGCGCCGTTCCTTCCGAGAAGTCCGAACGCTTTGCCGCTTTCGGTCTTGAGCGAAACGCCTCTGAGAACCTTTTTATCGGCAAAGGATTTCTCAATGTTTCTCAGTTCAAGTTCCATTTATTTTACCTCCAAATAAATTTAAAAAGCGCCGTATACGGCTAACGCCTAAGCAAAATAAAGACGCGATTTTATATATTGTACCATAGTTTTTGAGGTTAAACAAGGTCGCGCAAGGACATTTTCAGCGGTTAAAACGGGATTTTTGAAAAAATTAATATTTTTAGGCGTTTTGGCGGAGGATATGGTTGCCAATAACTCGTCCTGCGTCTGTTTCGCAGGATATTAAGTTATTTCCGCCGTAGCCTTTTTAATATTATGCGCCCAACGCACCGGCATTTGCCGCCGATACATTGGGCGCTTTTTGTTTTTATTTACTGCTCGTTAACCGAGTAAAAATTAATCGTTTTTTCTTATTTTTTGCCGCAGTTCTTATCGTCCGGACATTTACCGCCGCCCGTCGTATCAACCTTCTTATCCGCCGCAATCTTCATGCCCTTGCCCGCGCATTTGCCGCACTTATCAAATTCGGGATTAAAGGCGTAAAAATTCTTGCTGTCGAGATTGTCTGTCGCGATGCGCAAGCCCTCGCCAAACCTCTGATAGTGTACTACCTCGCGCTCGCGCAGAAAGCGTATCGGGTCTATAACGTCGGGATCGTCGCAGAATCGCAGAATATTGTCGTAGGTCGTTCGAGCCTTTTGCTCTGCGGCGAGATCCTCGTGCAGGTCTGTCAGGACGTCGCCCTTCGACTGGATATATGCCGCTGTAAACGGAGTTCCGCTCGCCGCCTGAGGATAGATTCCCGTTGTATGGTCAACAAAGTAGGTGTCAAAACCCGCTTTTTTTATTTCCTCGGGCGTAAGGTTCTGCGTGAGCTGGTAAACGATCGCCCCTATCATCTCAAGGTGCGCAAGCTCCTCGGTGCCAATATCGGTCAATATCGCTTTAAGCTCGGGATATGGCATTGTAAAGCGCTGGCTCAAGTATCTTAAAGACGCAGCCAACTCCCCGTCGGGGCCGCCATATTGGCTGATTATAATTTTGGCGAGCTTTGGATTCGGCGTTTTTATCTTAACCGGATACTGGAGCTTTTT
>CANPZK010000109.1 GCA_947588875.1 uncultured Clostridia bacterium | reverse complement strand
TTATACAATTTTTTCAAGGACTTTTTCAATGTGCCGACCTCACAAAAAGAACTGTATATATTTTTAAACTTTTGTAAAATTTACACAATGAATTTACGGCGCGACAGAGCCGCAGAGCCTTTTTTGCCCTCGATAAGGCGCTTTGTCGGGCTTTTTTCGAGCTTTAAAGCCTTTTGCGCGCCGTTTAAGAAAAATTGCTTTCCGTATTGCACTGAGGCAATAATTCTGGTATAATTAAACTATACAAAAAATATCTTTAATAACGATGAGGATTGAGCGCTGTGGAGGATACGAAGGTAATTATAAAAGAAAGAAAAAGATGGCTCTTTTTCGGACTTCCGTTTACGTTTACCACCTATACGCTGACCGACAAAAAGCTGCTTATAAACAAGGGCTTTTTCTCGAGCGTTGAGGACGAGATCCTGCTGTACCGCGTGGTGGATATAACGCTGAAAAGAGGCCTTATGCAAAAGCTGTTCGGGCTGGGAACAGTGGTGATCCACGCGCAGGATAAAACCACTCCGATACTCAATGCGAAAAATATAAGAAATTCGCACGAATTTAAGGAGCTGCTCTCAAATCAGGTGGAGAGCGAAAAGTCAAGACTGAGAATGCGCAAGGGCGAGATCATTGCCGACGGCCCCTATGACCACGACGGCTTCGGCGACTTCGACGGCGACTTCGACGGCGACTTCGACGACGTTTACGACTCATCAGACAGCGAAATTTAGTGTGCTTGCCGCGGTTTTTTTACAGTTTTTTCAATCGCGGCTGGCTTTGGTTTACCTCCTTATAATTAAAAAGGCGAGCCGCGGCATTTATCTGCCTCGGCTCGCCGTATATTCATATTTAAAATTGCCCGCCCCTGTGCCTTTCTTCAAGCTCAAGCAATAGCTTCTTTACCTCAAGCCCCGCCGAGAAGCCGACAAGACTCCCGTTCCTGCCGATTATGCGGTGACACGGAACGATTATCATTATCGGGTTTTTGCCTATCGCTCCTCCGACCGCGCGGCAAGCCCTGCGGTTGCCCGTCATATCCGCTATGTCGCGATAGCTCGCGGTTGAGCCGTAGGGTATTTTGCGCAGGGCGCTCCATACCCTGAGCTGAAAGTCGGTTCCGCTCGGGCGGAGTGGAATGTCAAACTCAAATCTTTCCCCGGCGAAATATTCCAAAAGCTCCTCCTTGGCTTTTAGCAGTATCTCGGAGCCGCAGTCGCGGCTTTCGTCCGCTTGGCGGTCGATATAAAGCGAGGTAAGAGCCTCGCCGTCGTCCTCGATGCAGAGCCTTCCTACCGGAGAGTTGAGGTGCAGCCTGTGCTTTGGCAGGATTTTTTTCTCGCTCATAATGCTTCGCCTGCTCCTTCTGCTTTTATAATTTATCCGAGCTTAAATTTATTAGATTATATCATACGCCCTCGGGACAGTCAACCGTATTCCTCGGGACGAATTTTTATCTGCTCTTTACAATTACCCTAAGATAAAATATAATTAGATTAAGGAGTTGACAATATGGATATAATTGACTTTCACGCGCACATTTACCCCGAGAAGATAGCGGTAAACGCTATAAAGGGGATAGGCGATTTTTACAGCATAAAAATTGATTGCAGCGGCACCGCCGACGATTTGATAAGCAAGGGCGGCGAGTGCGGAATAAGCCGATATCTCGTGCAGTCGGTGGCGACTGTTCCGCATCAGGTCGCGAGCATAAATAAATTTATCGCCGACGAGTGCAAAAAACACCCCTCGTTTATCGGCTTCGGCACGCTGCACCCCGAGCTTGAAAATCCTCAGGACGATATAGAGGATATAATCTCCTACGGCCTGCACGGGGTAAAGCTCCACCCGGATACTCAGCGGTTCAATATGGACGACGAAAGAATGTTCCCTATTTACGATATGATACAGGGCAAGCTGCCGGTGCTTATGCACTGCGGCGATTACCGCTATACCTACTCGCGCCCCGAAAGGCTGAAAAGAGTCCTCGAAAACTTCCCAAAGCTCACGGTGATAGCCGCGCATTTCGGCGGCTGGTCGCTTTGGGACCTCGCCCTCGAGTACCTGCTCGATATGGATTGCTATGTCGATACTTCAAGCTCGATTATGTTCCTCGGCGGCAGCAGGGCAAAGGAGCTGATAAGGCTCTACGGCGCAGACCGCGTTGTTTTCGGTACTGATTATCCCATGTGGAACGCGCAGGACAGCATAGACGAGATAATGAGCCTTGGGCTGAGCGACAGCGAGCTTGAAAGGATATTCAGCAAAAACGCCTTAAAGATAATCGGCGAGGAATGCTGATAGGGCGGCTCGGGGCGGCGACGCTTCCCCGCGAAGCGGGGAAGCAAAAACGCGGCGAGGGGATTTTGCGTCCGATATAGCACAGCGTTGGCGCCGCGTTTTTCCGCGTTGCCTGCGGCAACGCGGGGTCGCCGCCCCGAGCCTGCCGCGAGCGAAGAAAACCGCCGAAAGGCGCATAGGTATTGACATATCATTTTAAAGTCGCTGCAATAAAGATGAAAGGAACGGCTTTAGCTGTTCTGCGTTGGAATATTATTTTATAAAAAATAACCGTCCTGTGTGCAGTACAGGGCGGTTACTTCTTTATATGTTTAACGACCTCCGCGAGGGCGACTGATAATAAATTAATAGCGCGGTGTTGACATCTTGTTTTTGAAGCGCTATAATAAAGGTGAAAGGAACGGCTTTAGCTGTTCTGCGACAAATTAGTTTTTTATACAAAAAACCGCTCTGTATTGCAGTACAGGGCGGTTACTTCTTTATATGTTTAACGACCTCCGCGAGGGCGACTAATAATAAAATTAATAGCACTGTTTCAGTCATACATATCACCCCCTTTCCGAGGGCGTCAGAACAACCGCCGCCGTTCCTTTACGATTGTATTGTAACATATTCGTTTGCCTATGGCAAGAAAACAAATAAAAGTCCGCGCAGGGAGTGCGCGTAGGTGTTGACATCTCGTTTTTGAAGCGCTATAATAAAGGTGAAAGGAACGGCTTTAGCTGTTCTGCGAATACTGTGGTTTAAAAATAACCGCTCTGTATCAGCAGTACAGGGCGGTTACTTCTTTATATGTTTAACGACCTCCGCGAGGGCGACTAATAATAAAATTAATAGCACTGTTTCAGTCATACATATCACCCCCTTTCCGAGGGCGTCAGAACAACCGCCGCCGTTCCTTTACGATTGTATTGTAACATATTTGTTTGCCTATGGCAAGAAAACAAATAAAAGTCCACGCAGGGAGTGCGCGTAGGTGTTGACATATTGTTTTTGAAGCGCTATAATAAAGGTGAAAGGAACGGCTTTAGCTGTTCTGCGAATACTGTAGTTTTAAAATAACCGCTCTGTATGGCAGTACAGGGCGGTTGCTTTTTTATTTTTGGACTAACGGACAAGGCATAATTTGCGCAAATTCAGCGCATACGAAAGGGACGCCCTCGCGAGCGTCCCTTTCGTACAAAATGGTCAAATTCTTACATCCATAAGAGGTATATAGAAATATGAATGAAAGCTAATTAAAAAATTATGGTGCGATGTACTCATCTTTAATTTTATTGCCACCCGATGCACCGGCTTCAATGTTTCCGACAATATAGTCGTTAATAAGCTCTAAGTCTTTATCATCTACCGCTCCCGATTCGTTGACATCTGCGAGCTTATATTCCAAGGAATCTGTTCCCTTATCAAGACCGATATCTTGCAGCTTAGTATTGTCATCTCCCGCGTCAACTATTTTGCGGATAATATAAGCGTCGATAACATTGTATTTTTTGTCGTTGTTTATGTCGCCGTAGTGGGGGTTATCTTCTGGCGGCTGCTGAAGTTTATAAGCTAATTTGTGAGTGCTCTCATCATAATAAATCGTTATACTTGCCTTTGCTTTTACTTCACCTTCAACTGAAACGGTTTCAAAAGTGGTTCCGTTACGCTTTATTTCAAATTTATTTTGATTGGCTGTTAAGTTGCTGATCGTCAAGCTAAAGTAGTTATTATTTGCGCTGTCCTCTGTAAACTCTGTTTCGTTGTAGGTGTATTTTGGCGGTGTGGGTGTTGCTTTGCCGGTAATGTCTTCTTTAGAATTACCTTTAACCGTGCAGGTCACGGTTACCGACGAATAGTCATGTGGAACAGAAACGGTTTCCTCTACATCTGTGGCGCCGTCTTTTGAGATTTTGTATGTGTAAGAGCCGTTTTCTGCTACTTCAAACGCATTAGGCAATGTATAAATATCGTTGGCGGAATCGTATTTGAAATTATAGTTTGGGTCGGTCGAATTTGGCTCGGTGTTTTTTGAAAGTCCGTTAGCTCCGTCCCATATTACATATTTTGGCGGGGTTATTAGTTGATAGTCACTTGAGAAAGTTCCTGCTGAGTTGAGTCTTAATGTTACTGTTGAATCCCATTCATCTACCTTTAAAGTGGTGCTTGATGAGTTCAAATGAGAAGAAGTACCGTTTTTATCTAAATAATATGTGATATCGCCCTGTTTAACATGCTCGAATGTGGCGGTGTAGTAAGTACCGGAGAGAGTCATATTTTCGTCTATGCCATACCCGTCTAAAGTTGCTGTGTAGAGGGGATTAAGCGAATAGCCATATGTAGATGATGAAGGAGTGATGTTTGTTGCTGTCGGATTAGCCCAAAATGTTACAGTTGTATTGTTTTTGGTAATCGGTAATGAAGTCAATGTAGAAGTTAAGGGATTGCTATTTTTATATGCTTTACGAATTTGATAATTATAACTACCTGAATTTTTATCACTGATAGTTAATTCATAACGTTTTGCAGTGCTGACATATTTCATTTTGTAGGTGTCAATTGGGCTAGCATTGCTTATTGAACCAATAACATGGTATTCAGGATATTCAGGGACAGGAGTAGTGACTTTTTTAGTGCTGGTATTATATGTAATTGTTACTTTTGCGTATGGCTCAGTAATTGTAACAGTTCCACTGGCTACTTGTGAATTATTATATAAAACAGTGTATTGTCTACTTCCAACGTCTACGCCCTCAAACGTAGCAGTTACTGAGGTGCCGCTTGGTTTTAATCCTGCTTTATCAGTTGAACCGGTAAGTTTAATACTATATGTGGGTTCGGTGTATGTACTCCATGTGCCGTTTACTCTATCATAACCTTTATTTTCATCACCGCCGGTATTGCTTACCGTTATATGATTGTTACCTGTACTATTAGTAGAAAATTTGATATCGGTGGTTTGATTCCACAATGGAGGCCTGTCAAAAGTGTTACTTGGCTTAGTAGAATCAAACCTTCCGATGAGAACTCTGTCCCATGTTTTGGTGGTAGGCACACTACACTTATACATTTTGCTTACGCCTGAAACAGAAGTCATATCTACCCAAGTATTACCATTGTCGTCCGAAGTCATAAAGTATGCTGCATATCTTGCAGTAGCTTCATTCCAGTGATCGCTAATAGTTACATAAAGTGTTGTGGGTACATACGCGCTTGCGCTTATGCTGAACGCCCCCGCCGCCGCGAGGGACAACAAAATAATCAAGACCGAGAGCAGAATGCTGAGCGGCCGCCGTGTCGATTTAAATCCGGTCATATCCAATTCCTCCTAATGCCTTGAATCGCAAAATATTTAAAATTTCACAACTACTGACAAAAATTTCGCTCCTAAGCTATAAATATTATACAATTTCTACGACGGCTTTTTCAATGTTCGATTTTACAGATTTTATTGTATTGTTTTTGTGCAGACTGAATAATTAGATAATTCATCATATATATATATATATATATATATATATATAGGTTATGTTATAATAATAAGGCACTATACAAATTATAAATGTATAGTGCCTTATAAAAAATTTATGCTGTTTTTAATTTGTAATGTTTTTTCGGATAACAAATAAAATATGGCTCGGACTGCCCCAAAGGCTTTGCTCTTGGAAACCGCAGCCCTTTTCTGTCAAAATAAGATATCGACAATCGAAAATTCGCAGCGGGAGACGTATTATTTCTCGCTGTCCTCCGTTATAACCTCTACTCCGCTTGTTTCGAGCTTCTGAATCAGGCTCTTTAGCGGGTCCTCCTTTTCCTCGCTCTTTTTCTCGGGCGGCTTGTATGGACCGAGCTTATATACCCTGCCGGTTACCTCCTTTACGGCGTTTCGCATGGCCTCCCTTTGACGCTGGCTTTTAAGCATCGAAAAGGGCAGATCGTTCTCGGACTCAATGAGAAGATAGTCGCCGCTCGTGTATG
>CANPZK010000108.1 GCA_947588875.1 uncultured Clostridia bacterium | reverse complement strand
AACAGTTTTTCGGAAAAAGATTTGTAGTTTCCGTGCGTTGCTAACATAAACGCTTTGGTGGTATGATATAAATGCAGAGGTAAAGCCCTCTCCGAAATATTATGATTTGAATTTACCGAAAGGCGTATCAAAAGGAGGAGTAAAAATGATAAAGCATTTTATAGGAAGGAAAATGCTCGGCGTCATAACCGCGCTGTGTATGGCTGTGCCGGCATTGTCGCTTCCGATTTCCGCAGCCGCGGCGAAAACAGAGGTGCCGCAGTCGCAGTCGGCGGAGGAATACGGTCTTATGGACACTGCGCAGGAGGGCTTGATCCTTCACGCGTGGGACTGGTCGTTTAATAACATCAGGACTAATATGGAAAAAATCGCCAACGCCGGTTTTACCTCGGTTCAAGTTTCGCCTATCCAGCAGGCAAAGGAAGCGACGATAGGCAGATCGAACGAGATGTGGTGGATACTTTACCAGCCGTGCTGCTTTCAAATAGACAACACGGGCAGCTCGGCTCTCGGAACGAAGGCGGACTTTGAGGCTATGTGCGCCGAGGCGCATGAGTACGGGATACACGTTATTGTGGACGTAGTCGCAAACCACCTCGGAAATCAGGGCGGATATGATATATCCTACGCCGTTCCGCCGGACATAAGAGAGGACGAGGACTGTTGGCACCCGGAGGGCTTCCGCGACGTCAATTACAGCAGCCGTTACAGCATAACGCACGGCAGTATTTCGGGACTTCCCGATTTGAACACCGAAAACCCGAAAATACAGAACTATGTTAAGGGCTTCCTGAGAGAGTGCATAGACGCGGGCGCGGACGGCTTCCGCTTTGACGCGGCGAAGCATATAGGCGTTCCAAGCGAGGGCAGCGATTTCTGGCCGAACGTGCTGAACGACGCTAGGGCGTACTATTCCGAAAAGGGAGCATACGACAGCTTGTACGCCTATGGAGAGATACTTGACGGAACGGGCGGAGCGCCTATTTCTGAATACACTCAGTACATGAGCGTTACCGACAACCAGACGGGCAACGACATAAGAAGCAATGTTGTAAGACATAACGCCTCCGGCGCGGCGAGCTCGCGCTACAAAAAGGGCGCCGCCGCGGATAAGACTGTCCTATGGGCGGAGTCGCACGACACATATCAAAATGCCGACAGGCAGTCTACCGACGTAAGCGATGAAGATATAAACAAGACCTGGGCGTTGGTGGCGTCGAGAAAGGACGCGACCGCCCTGTTCTACGCGAGAACGGACGGGTACCGCAACGGCATGATGGGCGAAATAGTTTCGGACCAATGCTTCAGCAGAGAGGTTTCCGCTGTAAACGCCTTCCACAATTTCTTCAACGGTCAGGCGGAGCAGCTCTCGTCAAGCGGCAGTATAGCATATAACGAGCGCGGCGCAAGCGGAGTTGTACTTGTAAACTGCGACGGCGACGCTTCAAGCGTGAGCGTTCCGGCGCATCAGATGGCTGACGGCTCATATGTGGATCAGGTTTCCGGCAACATATTTACCGTGTCGAACGGACAGATAAAGGGTCAGATAGGCTCGACGGGCATAGCAGTGGTTTACGACGCTGTCACACGACCGTTCGTTAATGTGACTCCCGGCAGCGGCGTGTATAGGGTTTCAAAGAACGACGCGATAGACGTAAACCTCTCTCTTGAAAACGCTGTCGAGGGAACGTACAGCATAAACGACGGTGCGGAGGTGAAATTCTACGGCTCTACATCACTAAAGCTCGGCGCGGGCGTAGATTACGGCGTTGAGATAAAGCTGACCGTGACCGCGACGGACGGGGAGAAAACCTCTAAGCCGCAGACATATACATATGTTAAGTCCGATCCGAGCGCCGTGCAAATGGTATATTTCGACAATTCGAGCTACGGTTGGGACAACGTCTACGTTTACATTTACAGCAACGACGGAAGCGTGATTGAGAACAGCAGATGGCCCGGAGTTAAAATGACGTTTGACGCGGCGACCGGCTATTACGCCTACGAGGTTCCCGAGGCGTTAAAATACGGCTACGCTATGTTCAGCGACGGCACGGACAACGCCGATAAGAGATATCCCGCAGATCAGCAGCCGGGGCTTGACATGAACGGAAATTCCATGATTTTCTCTGAAAATTACAACTGGGATATTTACGACCCGTATCACGAGACAGATCCGGATACCGAGCCCGAGGTGAGGTTTATGCTCGGTGATGTGGACGGCGACGGGGAGGTTGCTCTTGTCGATGCGACTTACGTTCAAAAATATTCGATAAACGGTTACAATATGTCGCAGGTACAGTTTGCCGCGGCTGACGTTGACGGTGAAAACGGCGTGACACTTGCAGACGCGCTTTATATACAGAAATATGCGATTAATTTCGATGTGAATCTTCCGATAGGCGAGTGGAGGTACTTTGTATTTAACTGATATATAGCGAGGACCCTTGGCGGAAGTCCGAGGACTTCATAGGAAAGAGCTTTTTAAAGATTGGGCAGCCGTGCCGCATTACAGCGGTACGGCTGCCGCTTTATTTATATTATATATGTTGTTGTATAGGCGCGCCGGTCTGTTTCCGGGGCTGTCGCGGCGGCTCGTTTACGCTTTGCTGAGGCGTTTTACTTTTCGGGCGGCGACCCGCGCGGCGCAGCCGCGCGGGAAAAACGCGGCGGGGCAAAATGTGCCGTGAGAGCGCAGGGAAACGCCACGCCCGCCGCGTTTTTCGGTTCCGCGCCGGAGGCGCGGAACGGTCGCCGCCCGGCTCCGCCCTCTCCGCCGTAATCACGGGCGGGCAAAGCGACAGCCCGCCAAAAAAACGAGCCGCAGGCAAAAAAATCGGCGCACAGATAATTTTTATCAAAAATATATTAATGCTTCAATAATTATATTTTGTATATTTCGCGCCTTAATAAAATGTATATATTTAACAATTTTTGAAAAAAGATTTGTCGTTTCCGTGCATTGCTAACGTAAACGCTTTAGTGGTATGATATAAACGCGGAGGACTTCAAAATCCTCCAAATAAATGAAAATCTAGGAGGAATAAAAAATGGTAAAGCAAATTTTCGGAAAGAAAATATTGAGTATCGTTGTTGCCCTGTGCATGACCGTACCAATATTTTCTTTCCCCGTTGCCGTTGACGCGGCAACAACAGACGAGCAGCCGGTCAAAGCGTCAAGCTACGGCCTCGTTGACGACCTTCAGCGCGGTCAGATTCTCCAGTGCTGGAACTGGTCGTACAAGGGTATAAAGGACAATATGAAGACGATAGCGGAGCAGGGCTTCTCCGCTGTGCAGACTTCTCCGATACAGGTTATCAAGGAGTCGACCCAAAGCAAGCTGATGAGAGGAAGCTGGTGGGTATATTATCAGCCGTCCGACTTCAAAATCGACAGCAGCGCTCAGAACGCCCTCGGCACAAAGGCTGATTTTGAGGCGATGTGCGCGGAGGCTCACAAGTACGGAGTAAAGGTCATAGTTGACGCTGTTCTGAACCACATGGCGAACCAGACAGGAAATAACCTCTCTCCGACAATACCGCAAACATACAGGGACGACAGAAGCTTCTGGCACGATATCACAAGAAACAGCTGGTACGATTCCCGCTATGACATAACCCAGTACTGCATGGACGGAGTTCCCGATTTGAACACCTCGTACAGCAGAGTTCAGGAATGTGCAAAAACCTTCCTTCAGGAATGTATAGACGCGGGCGCGGACGGCTTCCGCTTTGACGGCGCAAAGCACATTGAAACTCCGGCAGACAGCGGATGCGGAAGCGATTTCTGGCCGAATGTTTTAAAGGCGACCACAAGCTATGCCCAGAGCAAAAGACAGATAACGCCATATTACTACGGCGAGATTCTTGACGGGCCGACAGGTAAAAATGACAAGGGCGTTGCAAGCACGGTGCTTAATTCATACACATCTCTGATGAGCCTTACAGCGTCGAGCGCTTCAAACGCCATTCGCGGAAGCGTCAACAGCGGAAACGCGAGCGGAGCTATAAGATCCGACTTCGGCTATGACAACGGCGGCTCTATCGCGCCGAGCAAGGCAGTTCTCTGGAACGAGTCCCACGACACATATCAAAACGGCGGCTCAAGCGGAGTAAGCGATTCAAAAATCAACATGACATGGGCGCTTGTGGGAACAAGAGGAGAAGCGTGCGGAATGTATCTCGCCCGCCCGCAGAATTACAGCTCCGACCTCATCGGCAAGGCGTCCGTTACGGCGTGGGCAAGCCCGGAAGTAAAGGCTATCAACCAGTTTAAAAATTACTTCTCAAACGATAAATCCGAGTATCTCTCGGCGAGCAACAGTATCGCATACAACGAGCGCGGCACAAGCGGCGTTGTACTTGTAAACTGCCGCGGCGGTGCGGCGAGCGTAAGCGTTACCGCTCACAAGATGCAGCCCGGCACATATAAGGACCAGATTTCCGGAAAGGACTTCACGGTATCCGGCGGACAAATCAAGGGTCAGATAGGCTCAACGGGAATAGCCGTTGTTTACAACGCTAAGACAGAGCCGTCGGTTGAGGTTTCAAAAGCCAGCGGAACATACAGAGTTTCAAAGGATTCTGCGATAAGCGTTGACCTTTCTCTCGTAAACGCGACAGAGGGAACATATCAAATCGACGACGGACAGGAAACAAAATTCACAAGCGATACAACCGTTAAGCTCGGCGCAGGCGTTGATTACGGCGTTGAGATAAAGCTCACGGTAAGCGCGACGGACGGAAAGACTACCTCGCCGCCTAAGGCATACACCTATAAAAAGGCGGACCCGAACGCGGCTCAGAGAGTTTACTTTGACAATAAGACCTACGGCTGGAACAATGTTTACGCATACATTTACTATGACGACGGAGAGATTGACCCGACCGACCCGACCGGCAACACAAATCCGAATACCGGAAAGGTTGTCAAGTTTACCGATAATATGGACTGGGGAACAGTTTACGCCTACTTCTTCGCGGGCAACTCACCGGTAGGTGAGGGATGGCCCGGAACGCTGATGACTGATGACGGCGACAACGGAATGGGACACAAGAACTATAAGATAGACATTCCGCAGAGCGCAGAGAAAGTAATATTCACAAAGGGCAAGGACGGTCCGCAGACAGTTGACATAACGCTCGGCGGCTATGAGGGATACTGGCTTGACGGCTCTCAGGACAGTCAAGGTCATTATAATGCGACTGGTTGGAATTCAACAGCCTCTGTTTCCGTAAATAAGCCGGTTGTCGTTCCGGTTGGAACGGTTAAAATGAATGCCGATTGGCCGGGAGTTGAGATGACCCTTGACGACTCGACAGGCTATTATGTAACCGACGTTCCCGAGGGAATGGAAAACGGCCTTGTTATCTTCAGCGACGGCGTTGAAGGCACAACAAAGAGATATCCCGCCGACGAAATGCCGGGAATGGAGCTAAACGGCAATACGATGCTCTTTGCGGCAAATAACAGCTGGACCGTATATTCACCCAATCCGGTGACTGAGCCAAAGACCGATCCTCAGACCGATCCTAAGACGGAGCCGAAAACAGAGCCAAAGACGGATCCGGTAACCGAGCCGAAGACTGAACCTCAGACCGAACCTAAGACTGAGCCGAAGGACACCTATATTCTCGGTGACGCGGACGGCGACGGTGAGGTTTCAATGATCGACGCCGCATACGCTCAGAAGCACGCAATAAAGCAGAAAACCCTTACGGGCAAGGAGCTTCTTGCGGCTGATGTTGACGACAACAAAACGGTTGACATTGCCGATGCTATTTACATTCAAAAATACGTTATAAAGATGCAGGTAAGCTACAATATCGGCGAAAAGAGAACGGTTTCCTGACGGATAAAAAATAATTTCTCATTAATACTGGGGGACGCTTCGGCGTCCCCCTCTGCTTGTTACCTGATTTTGTGTGATTTATGTGATTTTTGGGGATAATATTGTATAGCCTGCGGTACGGAGCAGGGCTGCCGTGATACTCGTTTTTCGTTGTGCTTGAGGAGAATACGGTTCGGGCGGCGACCGGCGCGGCTCCGCCGCGCCTGAAAAACGCGGCGACGTAGTCGCCCCAACATCGTAAAGCCCCTGCCGCGCCGCGTTTTTTGCACATTTCCGCCGGAGGCGGAAATGTGCGGGTCGCCGCCCGAACTCTGACCTCTCGCACAAAACAGCCGAAACAAACGCGGCAGCCCATACACGGGGCGACCGAGCAAAACAACAAAGCAAAAGGAGAAGTCTATGGAAAATACACCGTACGAAATAGAGAGAAAATATCTGATAAAAAT
>CANPZK010000107.1 GCA_947588875.1 uncultured Clostridia bacterium | reverse complement strand
TACGCATTAAAATAATAGCACTCTGAATTTAACAAATCAATAGAATTTCGGCACAAATTCTCCCGATTTTAGTGATTAACCGTATAAATTTTCTCGGATTTTTTATGCAAAATATATAAATAGTCCATATAGTTATCATTAATTTGTTTTGTTTTTAGTAACTTTCCTGAATACGGTGTTTTATTTTGTCGCGGAGTTGTTTATATTTGAGGGGAAAGGATACACGGTTCCCGCCGCCTTTATATTCTCCTTCCGCTTTGAGCGCGGTGTTGGCGTTCGGGCGGCGCCCGGCAGATTTCCGCGCCGCGCGCGGAAATCTGCATAAAAGCGCGGCGGCTCGGTGCAGTTGTCCTCTCTTGCGTAAGCTGCCCGCCGCGCTTTTCGGCGCGCGGCGCAGCCGCGCGCGGGCGCCGCCCGAACACTGCCCTCTCAAGCACAAACAAAGAGCGGGGCAATGCGGCGGCTGTGTCGTCGCGGCGATGAAGCTTAACACCTTCCCCTAAACGACAGCAAGCAGGCCGCATAAGAGCGCGACCTGCCTGCTGATTACGATTTTAATTTAATAAAAAATGGGCTTTACCAACTTGTGCCGGTAAAGCTGCGTCCGTTAAGGGTGCAGTACAAAAACACCCTATATCTATATCTTTCCTCTTTTGTTTGCGCCGCGTGCCCTGCGCCCTTCTCTGCGCTCTGCCATGTCGTTGCTGCGAATAGCCCGCTGTGCTGTGTCGAGTATCCTCTGGTCGTTCTGGTAGCTGCACATCTTGCGCGCCTGGTCAAACGTCACCCAAACGTAGCTCTCTATCTCGCTGCGCTGTATCCTTACCCTGTCGCTCTTCGCTTCGGCAAGAAAAAAGATGACCCTCTTCTTTATGTTGCCGAACGGCGAATAATCGCTGACCTGACGGTAGCCGCGATATATTTCTATATTAAGCCCCGTCTCCTCAAAAACCTCCCGCAGGGCGGTCTGGTGCTCGTTTTCGCCGACCTCCATATGCCCCTTTGGGAACGACCAGTATTTTCCGTTGCAGTTCCTCACAAGCAGAAGCCTTATCCCGTCTTTGCGGCGGGTAAACACGACCGCTCCGCAGGATTTTTCATAAAGACAGCGAAGCTGAAAGTCGCCGTTCATTCTGCCGCTGCCGTCCAGAAGCTCGCGCAGGCGCGATTGATAGTATATCTGCCCCGGCGGAGCTACTATCAGCCTGCTGCCGCTGTCGGCGGTTACCCTGCCTATGACCGTGCCCATAAACTGTTCCGGCGGCTTTACTCCGGAAACAATATACGCAGGGGTGTTTTTCATGCTGCTCGCGCTTATATACCCCGAATAAAGCCCGTTGTCGCTGAGCTTTCCGTAAAGCGTTGTATCTACGCTCATTCCAAGCATTTCAACACCCCCCTTTTTATAATCACCTTATAATATAATATTAATGTAAGATTTTTCCGCTTCAGAGAAGCCCCTTCATTTTATTTATCTGAGCCGCGCTGTTCGCGGACATTATGCCGTTGACAAAAAGCGCGTCGGTTATTCCCTTTTTAGCGCAGTAATCCTTTATGTTTCCCTCGTAATATCTGAAGTCGATAACGTGTACCTCGTCGTAATTCGACGAGAGGAACGGCACGAGCGCGCTGCCAAAGGTGTCCTTGACGAGAAGCAGCTTTCTGCCGTCGCTGTTCTCCTCGTTATCCACAACAAACAGCGGGTTGTCCCCGTAGGCTATAACGTCGAGCGCGTCCTCGTCCTCCTCGAGCTTCGTTTTATACATTCCCACGCTCTTTGAGCTTTCGTCTATCGTTCCGTTGGGTCTCCGCTCTATTACCGAGCAGGAATATTTCCCCGGTATGGTATAGTAGTCGATGGAATCGAGGTTGCTTTTGAGGTCGTCGTTATCCGTCGATTTTATATACGAGCCGCTGTACTCCTTGACCGTCTTTTTTTTCAGTGACGAAATGTCGAGCGGGTCGAGCTTTGCCGTCTGTGCGAACGCAGCATACGCCTGATACGCTCCGAGCGTCGTCCAGCGGTTGTCCGTATTGTAAAAAATGTATTTGTTGCGGTTTTCTCCCAGCGCGTTGTATATATCTACCGGCACGACCTGCTCGCCGTAGTTGCTGTATATCACGGTCGTGTTGTCGCGCTGCGGGTTGCTGTCGAGCGAGCCGAGCACTCTGTCAGGCAGTCCGAACGCCGTATGGTTTGGCACTACCATATTATAAACCGTTACTCCACCGCCGAGCGCGCGCTTAAATTCCGCTATTGCCTCGGAATACGCAAGCGCCGTCTTTTCGTCGCCCTTAAAAATGTCAAAGCCCGACGCGTTCCATATATACAGACTGCCGTCCGCGTATCCGTCCTCCCCGTTATCCTCGAGCTTCGGCAGCTCCTTTGTGACGGGGGTATATGCCGGCAGGGTAGCCGCCTCGGTCGCCGTTTCCGTCGCCTGTTCGCCGCCGCCCGCAATGCCGGAGCTGCATCCTCTCATTAAAAACACCGTAATTATCGCTATCGACGCCAAAACCGCGAGCGCCGCAAGCACGATAACCGCCCTCTTTTTCGCTTTGCGGCGGCGCATTTCCTCTTTTTTCTTGTAATATTCGCGTCTGCCGCGCGAGCCTCGCGGCTGACGGCTCCCGTTCCGGCTATAATCCGCTCTGCCGGAGCGGTATTCCGCGTCGCTCACATACCTCGCCGGCCGGTCCGTCTGACTGCGGCGTTTTCGAGGATCATGCTTCCCGTTTTGCTCGGGAGGCATATATCTTGCCATAAATATCCATTCCTTTTCAGTTAAGTAATTTCTTTGTTTTGCCGAAATATAAAAAACGCTATTTTAGATTATACAACAAACGAGCCGCAAACACAACATAAAAATCACCGAAATTTGTTTCCTGTTGAATTTTGGCGGCTTTTCTCCTGCTTCCTGCGGTTAAAACAGAGACTCGCGGCGTGTCGGGCTGTCGCTGACGCCCGTTTCCGCTTTGTGCGCGGACTTAATCCGCGGGCGGCGACCCGCCCCTTTCCGCCGCAGGCGGAAAGGGGCAAAAACGCGGCGGCACACCTCCCCCGACCTAAGCGCACACCCTGCCCCGCCGCGTTTTCCGCGCGGCTTCGCCGCGCCGGTCGCCGCCCGCGCACCCTCGCCGCCCCAATATGGACGGGAAACATACCGGCGACAGCTCCCAAAGCGAACCCTCACTTTATGTTCGGCTCACCTTCATCGTCCTCCCCACCGAAAACAAGCCGAGCGCACCTCCTCTTTATTGACAAAACACAATATAAATGGGATAATATAAATCAAAATAAAACGGCAAAACGGCTCAAGCCGCAGCTATATATGAAAGGAAGACGATAAATGGCGAAAGAGCTTGCAAAATCCTACAACCCAAAGGAGTTTGAGGACAAAATCTATAACTTTTGGCTTGACGGAAAATTTTTCCACGCCAACCTCAACAAGGATAAAAAGCCCTACACTATCGTGATGCCGCCGCCGAACATAACGGGACAGCTTCACATGGGACACGCGCTTGACAACACCCTTCAGGATATACTTATCCGCTACCACAGAATGTCCGGATACGACACGCTGTGGGTGCCCGGCACCGACCACGCCTCCATCGCGACGGAGGCAAAGATAGTCGAGGCGATGAAGAAGGAGGGCATAACGAAGGACGACCTCGGTCGCGAGGGCTTTCTTGAAAGAGCGTGGGCGTGGAAGGAGCAGTACGGCGGAAGGATAACCGAGCAGCTCAAAAAGCTCGGAAGCTCCTGCGACTGGGACAGAGAGCGCTTTACCATGGACGAGGGATGCAGCGACGCGGTCAAGGAGGTCTTCGTTTCCCTGTATGAAAAGGGTCTGATATACCGCGGCGAAAGAATGATAAACTGGTGCCCTCACTGCATGACCTCCATATCTGACGCAGAGGTCGAGTACGAGGAGCAGGCGGGACACTTCTGGCACCTGCGCTATAAGCTCAGCGACGGCGACGGATACATCTATCTCGCGACCACAAGGCCGGAGACCCTGCTCGGCGATACTGCTGTGGCGGTTCACCCCGACGACGAAAGATATAAGGATATGGTGGGCAAGACGGTAATTCTCCCGATAGTCGGCAGAGAGATACCGATAATCGCGGACACATATGTTGAGCAGGACTTCGGGACCGGCGCGGTCAAAATCACTCCGGCGCACGACCCCAACGACTTCGAGGTCGGTCTGAGGCACGGTCTTGAGGTAATAACGGTTATGACCCCCGACGCAAGGATAACCGAGGACTACCCCAAGTACGCCGGAATGGACAGATACGAGGCGAGAGCCGCGATAATAAAGGATTTGGAGGCGGAGGGCGCGCTCGTAAAGATAGAGGACTATTCCCACAACGTCGGCACCTGCTACCGCTGCGGCACCACGGTCGAGCCGAGGGTATCAAAGCAGTGGTTCGTAAAAATGAAGCCGCTCGCAGGCCCCGCGATAAAGGCGGTTGAGAACGGCGAAACGAAATTCGTGCCGCGCCGCTTTGAAAAGGTATATTTCCACTGGCTCAACAATATCCGCGACTGGTGCATCTCGCGCCAGCTCTGGTGGGGACACCGCATACCGGCGTGGTACTGCGACGACTGCGGCGAGATAACCGTTTCAAAGGATACCCCGCACGAGTGCTCGAAATGCCAAAGCAAAAACATACGTCAGGACCCCGACACGCTCGACACCTGGTTCAGCTCGGCGCTCTGGCCGTTTTCAACTCTCGGCTGGCCCGAAAAGACCGCCGACCTCGAGCACTACTACCCGACGAACACCCTTGTGACCGGCTACGACATAATCCCGTTCTGGGTTATGAGAATGATGTTCTCCGGAATCGAGCAAACCGGCAAAGCGCCGTTCGACACGGTTCTGATACACGGGCTTATCCGCGACGAGCAGGGCAGAAAGATGTCAAAGTCGCTCGGCAACGGCATTGACCCGCTCGAAATAATAGACAAATACGGCGCTGATGCGCTCAGGCTCACGCTTGCAACCGGCAACTCGCCCGGAAACGATATGCGCTTCAGCGACAAAAAGGTGGAGTCCTGCCGCAATTTTGCGAACAAGCTGTGGAACGCATCTCGCTTTGTGCATATGAATATAGACGACCACGACGTCAAAAACGAGCTGCCCGAGGTTCTTGAAACCGAGGACAAGTGGATACTTCACACCTTAAACAGCGTTGCGCGCGAGATGAACGAAAACATAAAGAGCTTCGAGCTCGGCATAGCCGTGCAGAAGATATACGATTTCATATGGGATTGCTACTGCGACTGGTACATCGAGCTTGCCAAGGCCCGTCTGCAAGGCGAGTCGGCGCAAAACGCCCGTCAGGTGCTCGTGTGGGTACTCGACAAGGCTTTAAAGATGCTGCACCCGTTTATGCCCTATATCACCGAGGAAATATGGCAGACTCTGCCGCACGGCGGCGACGGAAAAACCATCATGCTCGAGGAATACCCGCGCTATGATGAAAACCTTTCGTTCCCCGAGGCAAGCGAGCGCATGGAGATCGTTATGGAGGCGATCGGCGCGATACGCACAAGGAGAAGCGAGATGAACGTGCCGCCGTCGCGCAAAGCCAAGGTTTATATCGCGAGCGAAAAGCAGGATATATTCTCCGAGGGCACAAAATTTATAATGAAGCTCGCCTCTGCGAGCGAGGTTGAACTCGGAGAAGCCTTCGATATAGACGGCGCCGTTACGATAGTTACCGCCGACGCTAAAATATACATTCCCATGGCGGAGCTCGTCGATAAGGAGGCTGAGCTTGCGCGGCTCAACAAGGAGCTTGCCGCCACTCAAAAGCTGCTCGCGCAATCCGAGGGCAAGCTCGGCAATCAAGGCTTTATATCTAAGGCTCCCGCTCAGGTCGTTGAAAACGTAAGAGGACAGGCGGCGAGAGAGCGGGAAAAGATAGCCATGATAGAGGCGGCTATCGCCGCTTTGAAGTGAGGCTTAAAATCGCCGCCTGACCGCAATTAAGCGTAAAATCAACAGCCGTGCCTCTTCTCGGTGCGGCTGTGCTTGCATAAACTCCCTCTTTGTACTATACTCTTATAGTCGGAGGGATTTTTTTATGAGCTTAAACATTCGGCTTGGCGGAATTATTATAAGGGAATATAAACGCTCTGATTTGAACGCGATTCATATGATGCTTTCTGATCCGAACATCTACCGCACCACCTGCGCGATACCCCGCGAGTGCGACCGCTCCTATGCCTCTATGTGGCTCGACAGCGTGCGGCGCAGCGTTAAAAAGGGATTCGACCTTGAATACGGCGTTTTTGACGCGTACAGCGGCGACCTTATCGGGAACATAGGCTTGATAGACATATCCTACCC
>CANPZK010000106.1 GCA_947588875.1 uncultured Clostridia bacterium | reverse complement strand
CGGCTCTCGCCCTCGAAGTCGTAGCCCCACACCTTGCCGAGCAGCTTCTCACGAGTGAGGGCAATATCCCTGTTTGCGACGAGGTATTTCAAAAGCTCGTATTCCTTGTATGTCAGCACGCACGTCTCTCCGCCGACCGTGACCTTATGCTTATGGTCGTCTATGGTTATTTCCCTGTATTTCAGAGTTTTGCTCTCCTGCCTGCTCTCGCAGCGCCTGAGCAGAGCCTTCACCCTCGACACCAGCTCCATCACGCCGAACGGCTTTGTTATGTAATCGTCCGCTCCCATATCGAGCCCCTTTACCTTGTCTATCTCGCTCGTCTTTGCCGTGACCATAATGACCGGTATGCCGCTGCCGTTTTCGTCGGCGCGTATTTTTCGCAGTATTGCAAGGCCGTCCTCGCCCGGGAGCATAATATCGAGCATGACGAGGTCCGGCTTACTCTTTTCAAAGGCAATGAAAAAATCCGCTCCGTTTGCAAACGCCTGAACTTCAAAGCCGCTGTTTTTTATGGCGTAGCTCTCCATCTCTCTTATATCGTTGTCGTCCTCGACAATATATATCATTTAAAACCGCCTCTTTCAAAATTCGGTAACCTGTTTCGATATTTTTTAATATTATAACACAAAGAAACGTGCTTTGGGTAAAAAGCTTGTAAAAATTATGTTGACAAGCCTCTCTCCTTTTCCGACGGCTTTGCCGGTCTTACGAATAAATTTTGCTTTTTGTATTGACAAATCCGCGATAAATGTTAAAATATTTGGTAACGGAATATTTTAAAGGCTTTGACGGGGAAGAGTACAAGGGATAAGCTTTTTCAGAGAGCCGCCGTTCGGTGCGAGGCGGTATTGCCCCCGAGGAAAATCACCCCTGAGTTTTCTGCTGAAGCGCTGTTCGCGTTTTAGGTAAGAACGGCTGCCCGCCGTTATACGGGACGGCATTCGGCTTTTGCCCGATGCTAAGAGCGGCTCTTTTGAGCAAGCAAAGTGGTACCACGGAATTTTTTTCGCCTTTGCGGTCGGCTGTCCGACTGCATGGGCTTTTTTTATTGCGCCTGCGGGAGTGTTGTATTTTTAACCTCCGCTCGGCGCTTACAGAAATAATTATGTGAATTTTAAAGCGGGGAGATTTTGAAATGAAATTGAACGGATCCGATATTATTTGCGAGTGTCTTATCGAGCAGGGGGTCGACACTGTTTTCGGCTATCCCGGCGGGGCTGTGCTAAACATATACGACGCTCTCTACAAGTACAGCGACCGTATAAATCACATACTCACGGCGCACGAGCAGGGCGCGTCACACGCGGCTGACGGATATGCCCGCGCGACCGGCAAGGTAGGGGTAGTTATCGCGACCTCGGGACCAGGGGCTACAAATTTAATAACAGGCCTTGCGACGGCTAAGATGGACAGCTCGCCCGTCGTCGCCATAACCGGCAACGTAACTCGCGACGGCTTGGGCAGGGACAGCTTTCAGGAGGTGGATATAAAATCCATCGCCGCTCCGGTCACTAAAAAGAGCTTTCGCGTTATGAGCATGGAGGAGCTTGCTCCGACTATAAGAGAGGCGTTCCGAATAGCCTCCTCGGGCAGAAAGGGTCCCGTGCTTGTTGACGTTCCAAAGGACATTTCGGCTATGGAGACTGAGTTTGAAAGGGTTTCCCCCGTTTGCGACGTCGCCGCGACCCCCGACAACGACTACAAGAGGGCTGTCGAGATTATTAAAAGCTCTAAGCGCCCGTTTATTTACGCCGGCGGCGGCGTTATAAGCAGCGGCGCGGAAAAGCTGCTGCTTGAGCTTGCCCACAGAATGGACGCTCCCGTGTGCTGCTCCCTTATGGGCATCGGCGGGATACCCGGCGGCGACCCGCTTTATTTTGGCAACCTCGGAATGCACGGAATGTATGAAACGGGAATGGCGACTCTGAACGCCGACTGCATAATCGCTATCGGCGCTCGCTTTTCCGACCGCGTTGCCGGCGACCGCGAGAAATTCAGAGAAAACGCCTCGATAATCCACTTTGACATAGACGAAAGGGAAATAGACAAAAACGTCGTGACGGACTGCGCTCTGCTCGGAGATATAAAGGAGACTGCGGCAAGGGTTCTGGAGCTTTTGCCTCAGCTTGAGCACGGCGAATGGCTTAAAACAATAGAAAATTGGAAAAAGGAGCGCGCCGCCGAGCCGCAGGAGAGCGGCTACCCCTCCCCTCAGCATATTCTCGGAAAAATACAAAGCATGAAGGGCGACGGCGACATTATCGTGACCGACGTCGGTCAGCACCAGATGTGGGCGGCTCAGGTATGCTCCTTCAACAAGCCGAGAACGTTTATAACCTCCGGCGGGCTCGGCACCATGGGCTTCGGCATGGGCGCTTCGATAGGCGCGAGCCTTGCGCGTCCCGACTGCCGCGTTACTCTCGTCACCGGCGACGGCAGCTTCCATATGAATCTTAACGAGCTTGTAACTCTCAAAAGCTACAACATACCCGTCGTTGTCTGCGTTATGAACAACAGCGTGCTCGGAATGGTGCGGCAGTGGCAAAAGCTGTTTTACGGCAGGCGCTTTTCCCAGACCGACCCGCACAGAGCCACTGATTTTTCATCTCTTGCGCGCTCGTTCGGCGTTGAGGGGATAACCGTCACAAAGCCGGAGGAAGTCGATTCGGCTCTTGAGCGCGCTTATGCGCTTAACGCTCCGGTCGTGATTGATTTTAAAATCTCGCCCGACGCGAACGTACTCCCGATGATACCCCCGGGAAAGACTGCCGCCGAGATGATAACGGAGCTTGAATAAGGGAGCTTCGTTTCTTAGCCTCAGCCTACGGGGCTGTCGCCGTTATACTCCTCGGTCGCTCTGAGCGGGAGAGTCGGGCTCGGGCGGCGCCCGGCAAATTTCCGCCTGCGGCGGAAATTTGCAAAAACGCGGCGGCGGGGAAATTTCCGAGAGAGGGCAGCCCCCTGCCCCGCCGCGTTTTTCGCCGCGGCGCAGCCGCGGCGGGCGCCGCCCGAGCCCTATGCCCTCCGCAAGCGCATAAAAAGAGCGGGAAAAGCGACAGCCACAGCAGTAACCACACATAATCCGCATAAATAAAAACAATCGTCTACGAAAGGATAAAGCTATGAAGCAAATCGAAATTTTCGACTCCACCCTGCGCGACGGCGCACAGGGCGAGGGCATATCGTTCTCCGTACAGGATAAGCTCGCGATAGTAAAATCGCTCGACAGGCTCGGCGTTAAATACATAGAGGCGGGCAACCCCGGCTCCAACCCGAAGGACCTCGAATTTTTTGAGGAGGCGAAAAAGCTCAAGCTAAAGCACTCGCGCCTCGTCGCGTTCGGAAGCACGCGCAGAAAGGGCATATCTCCGGACGAGGACAAAAACCTCACGGCGCTGCTCGGAGCAGGCACGGACACGGTGGCCGTATTCGGCAAATGCTGGAAGCTCCACGTCACGGAAATAATAAACACAACGTCCGAGGAAAACTTCGCCATGATATACGACACCTGCCGCTTTTTAAGGGACAGCGGAAAGAGAGTTATATTCGACGCGGAGCATTTTTTTGACGGGTACAAGGACGATCCGGAATTTGCGCTGGAGGCGCTGCAAAACGCGGTAAACGGCGGGGCGGAGTGTCTGGCGCTCTGCGACACCAACGGAGCCGGTTATCCCGATGAAATCTACTCCGCCATACAGGCGGTGTGCAAGCGCTTCCCCGACGTTAAAATCGGCATACACACCCACAACGACAGGGGCATGGCGGTTGCGAACTCGATAATGGCGGTCAAGGCGGGCGCGGTACAGGTTCAGGGGACCTATCTCGGCTACGGCGAGCGCTGCGGCAACGCGAACCTCTCCACCATAATCCCCGACCTCACCCTCACGGGAGAGTATAGCTGCATACCTCAGGAGCAGCTTGTAAACGTAACGCTCACGGCGCGGGAGATAGGCGAAATTTCAAACACGTCTATAAAGCGCGGAGAGCCGTTTATCGGTATAAGCGCGTTCGCTCACAAGGCGGGAATGCACGCGGACGGCGTACTGAAGCTGCCCCGATCGTTCGAGCACGTTCCGCCGGAAACCTTCGGCAACACGCGCAGATTTCCCATGAGCGAGATTTCCGGCAGGGGGGCGGTGCTGGAGCGCATAAGAAAGATAGATTCGACGATAGAGAAAAACAGCGAGGAAACGGCGCAGATACTCGAAGCCCTCAAAAAGATGGAACAGCAGGGCTATCAGTACGAGGGAGCGGACAGCAGTCTTGAAATGCTCATACGCCGCAGTCTTGGAAAATACAAGCCGTTTTTCGAGCTTAAAAACTATAAAATAATATCCGGCAGACCGTGCGAAAACGACAATTGCAGCGCGACGGCAACGGTCAAGGTAAGGGTGAACGACAAGGACCAGCTAATGGCTGCCGAGGGCAACGGTCCGATAAGCGCCATGGATAAGGCGCTCAGGCGCGCGCTCGAGGTGTTCTACCCGTCGCTGAGAAAAATGCACCTGATAGACTACAAGGTTCGTGTTATGGACCCGAAAAGCGCGACCGCCGCTACCGTCAGGGTGCTTATCACCTCGTCTGACGGAAAAAGCGTATGGTCGACCGTGGGCGTATCGTCCGACGTTGTTGAGGCGAGCCGAATAGCCCTTGCGGAGTCGATCGAATATCATCTTATACAAGACAACGCCTAAAAGTCATTCGGCTTTTGTCGATAGTAACACAATGTAATTTTTTCTCTTGCGGAAATTTGAATTTTTCGCAAAAAACTGTTATAATACACTTGAACGCGGCATATAATGCCGCGAGGGAATTATGTGAAAACAAACGGATAGGCGCATCATTTTAAAGGAAGTGAGTTAATTGGAGCACGAAAGAGAGTTCAGCCAAATTACGCCGGAGATACTTAAATTGAGCGAGATCTGCGCAAACAACAGCAATATTGATCCGTCGCTGTACAAGAAGTACGACGTTAAAAGGGGCTTGCGCGATGTAAACGGTCGGGGCGTATTGACCGGACTGACGGAGATTTCAGACGTTTTAGCCTTTGAGGAAACTCCGGACGGAGAGAGAACCCCTATCGACGGGCGGCTTTATTATCGCGGCTACAATGTAGAGTCGATAGTTGACGGCTTTATCAAGGACGACCGCTTCGGCTTTGAGGAGGTCACCTATCTTTTGCTTTTCGGCAAGCTGCCGAACGAGCAGCAGCTCGACGAGTTTCGCGGACTGCTTTCATATTACCGCTCGCTGCCCATGAGCTTTGTGCGGGACATAATTATGAAAATGCCGAGCAAGGATATTATGAACGCGCTCGCAAGAAGCGTGCTCACTCTGTACTCCTACGACAACAATCCCGACGACACCTCGCTGCCGAACGTCCTGCGCCAGTGCATACAGCTTATCTCGCTGTTCCCGATACTCTCGGTTTACAGCTTTCAGGCGTACGGCTATTTTCACGAAAACAAAAGCCTGTTTATACATAATCCTCAGCCCGAGCTTTCAACCGCCGAGAACATTCTATATATGCTCAGACCGGACAGCCGCTACACGCGCCTTGAGGCGAGGCTGCTCGATATGGCTCTTGTTCTGCACGCGGAGCACGGCGGCGGAAACAACTCGACGTTCACAACGCACGTCGTCACCTCGTCCGGCACCGACACATACTCGGCTATTGCGGCGGCTCTCGGCTCTCTTAAGGGACCGAAGCACGGCGGCGCAAACATAAAGGTCGCGCGTATGTTTGAGGATATTAAGGCGCACGTCAAGGATTATTACGACGACGACGAAATCGCCGCATACATAACAAAGATACTCCACAAGGAGGCTTTTGACAAAAGCGGTCTTGTGTACGGCATAGGTCACGCAATATACTCCGTTTCCGACCCGCGCGCAAGGGTGCTGAGAAAATTTGTCGAGCGCCTTTCAAAGGAAAAGGGCCGCGAGGACGAGTTCCGCCTTTATGACGCCGTTGCGAGAATAGCCGCCGAGCAGATCGTCCGCGAGCGCAAGGTATATAAGGGTGTGAGCGCGAACGTAGATTTTTACAGCGGATTCGTTTACACCATGCTCGACCTTCCTCACGAGCTGTTCACTCCGCTTTTCGCCATCGCGAGAATTTCCGGCTGGAGCGCCCACAGGATAGAGGAGATAATAAACGCCGGAAAGATAATCAGACCGGCATATATGAACGTTCAGGAGCATCTTGATTATATTGACATAAAAAACAGATAATTCACACAATAAAAACGGGACTGACGCGAAATAAAGCGGCAGTCCCTTTGTTTGTCGGCAGATCTGATTTTAGCAGGGGAGCCGAGCGTCAGCTCTCTATAAGAAGCTATAACATCAAAGCAGTATAGAAAGGCGCTTAAAAAACGAGGCTCCCGCGCGCGGCGAGAGCCTTTAAAGCATTTGAATTTAATAACAGTATGATTATCTCTTTGAGAACTGCGGCGCGCGTCTTGCGGCTTTGA